>NZ_CANPVT010000039.1 GCF_947581735.1 Candidatus Palauibacter soopunensis | reverse complement strand
AGGCCCAACGGACCGCAAAGGCAGCCCTCCCAACCGCGCCTCGATTCTCGCGATCGGTCGTGACGAAGTCAATCGGCCAAGCACCCCTTGTCGTCCATCCGCCAGGGCCGCGCGACGGCCCCCCCGGAGGACCACGGTATCTTCGGGCGCGGCGAGACGCTGTTGATGCGCCGTTGAGACTGCGGCGGACCTTGGTGTTACAGCGGGCCAGGCTCCGAGGACGTCCCTCCCGGTGCCGAGGCCGTCACCTTTGTCACCGGCATGTCGGGGTCCATGATGAACACACCGTCGCGGGCGGGGAGACCGTCCTGGGCCACGGAGCGGCCCGTTTGCACCGGGGCAAGCGATGTCGTATCGTGCCTTGAGCTTATGACCCGTCGGTCCACCGCCCAGATAGGGAGTACGGGGACCGATCAACGGCCCTTCGCGAGCGCGTCACGTGATCTAAAGTGGGCATGGGTTTACACGGGCAAACCCCTCGTAAACCATGACCCCACGCGCAGTCGCGGGGGCCGTTTTCTGTTATATCTCACCTGCATATAACTCATGGACCCGTATATCGCCGTTCTCCTCGACGGAGAGTTCGTCCGGAAGGTTCTTCAGTACCGTACGAAACCCGGCCTCGTCACCAACGTAACGCCAACACTCATTCTGGCCGAGGTGGAACGCATCCTGGGTCACCCGGACCTAACGGATCACAGGCTGTACCGGATTTTCTACTACACAGCCGATCCAAGCAGGGCCACAATAGTTCATCCGGTTACCCGGCAAAAAAACAGCCTCGGCCAAACGGAAACGTTCACGCATAGCAGATGGCTCACCAAGCAACTCGAGACCTCACCTGACGTAGCGGTCCGGCGAGGTACGCTTGCCTTTCGAGGCTGGAAGCTCGGGTCATCAGCGGCCAACGCTCTAGAGGCCGGCTCCAAGTCAAGCGTGGAGGCGAGAGATATCGTCCCGGATCTCGAGCAGAAGGGCGTGGACATGCGAATCGGCCTTGATATCGCCTCGCTGGCGCTGAAGAGATTCGTGTCCACTATTGTGTTGGTAACGGGAGACGCTGACTTCATACCTGCCATGAAGCTTGCCCGACGAGAGGGGTTGCGAGTGCTGCTCGACCACCTTGGGAGGCATGTCAACTCGGAGCTTCGGGTGCATGCAGACCTCTGCATCTAAGTGGAACCTGCGGGCACGAGATCATTCTCTATTGGAGCAACGAAGATCAGGCTGTCGTCGCCGAGGCGCCCGAGTTGCCCGGGTGCATGGCGCACGGTGACGATCACGAGAGCGCCTTGAGGAACATCAAGGATGCGATGCAGTTCTGGATCGACCGGGCACGCGAGTTGGGACGCCCCGTACCGGAACCCCTGGGATAAATGAGTACGTTCGGAGAAGACCTGATCCAGTCGCTGAACGAAGCCTTGGCTCATGCGAAGGGCGAGGGCCCCGCCATCGTGCACACGCCGGTGACCCCACGTGAGGTCCGGAACGCATCATCGAGCCCAACGCGGTCAGGCGAGCACTTCTGGCGTCGCCCTGAGAGGAAGCGCGAATAGGCTAGCGTGGCGGAGGCCCGATTCTCCCCGGTCTCATCGCCGTCAGGAAGCGAAACGGCTTCAGGGCTTCACGGTCGTACGAGTAGTATAGGAATAGCGGCGTTCCCTGCATCTTGCGGCGTTCCACGAAGCCCCACGATCGCGAGTCGAAGCTGTCGTCCCGGTTGTCTCCCATCATGAAGTACCGCGCCTCGGGAACGGTGATTGGACCCCAGTTGTCGCGCGTCGGTCGGTACGTGTCGCGGGACAGCTCCGGCAACAGGTAGTCCGCCTGCCACAACATCTTCGGGTCGAAAGAGTCGGGGATCCGTGGATTCCGCCGTACGTAGGGCTCATCGATGGCGACTCCGTTTCGATAAAGGATGCCGCCATCCATGCGAAGCGTGTCGCCGGGCAGCCCGACCGTGCGCTTGACGATGTCGAGTCCCGGGGAGTGGTCGGCGCGAAACACGATGATGTCGCCGTGCTCCGGTTGGGCGTACCCGGGAAAGTTGGAGTTCGTGAAGGGAATCGGGGCTCCCAGCGACACCTTGTTCACCAGCACGAAGTCGCCCACCAGCAGCGTTTCCTCCATCGAGCCCGAATCGATCACGAACGTGGCCATCAGGAACGTCCGGCTGAGGATCAGGAACAAGGTCACAAGAACCGCCGTGCGACCCCAATCAAGAAACCACGCCCTGCTGAAACGCGGCGGACGCGGTGGATTCTTCGGCTTCTTCGTCGGTCGACGACGTCGCTTCATAGCTTCGATCCCCTGTCAGAGCCTCCCCAGGTCGTTGGGACGAAAGCACGGTAGGCGGGGTGTCGGGCTGGGGTCAAACTTCCCGCGATTCCGGAGGCTCGAGCGTCGGCGAGCGTGCGCTGCGGCGCCTCGTCGGAGGGTTGCCGGGGGTGCTGGCCGTTGGTAGGCTGGCGGTACTTGCTCCCCGCCCGACACGCCCATCATGGGCCTCGGCCGGAGCACCCCGCCGCAATCGAGGTGGGGGGCGTTCCGGGACAGGAGCGACCTTGATGCGGACGTGGCTGCGAACCGACGGTTGGTTGGCCGGGGCTGCCGGCGGCGCGGTGGCCGTCCCGTTCGCGATCCTATTCCACGAACTTGGGCACTTCGGGGCATACGTCGCATTCGGATTCCCCGACCCGGTCCTTCGTTTTTCCTCCGCCAGCTGGGCCGGTTCCCGAGAGTTCGCCACGCTCTTTCGGGCGGGAGACGTGGCGGCTGCGGCGGCGCTTGCCGCGCCGTGGAAAGTGGCGGTCGCCAGCGCCGCGGGGCCGTTGATGAGCTACGTGACGGCCATCGCCTGCGTGCTCGCGGTCCGTCGCTTCGGCCCCGGCCCCCTGTCCTTTCTTCTCGGACTCGGATTGTCGGCGCCGGGGCACGGGGTGGGGCCGTTGCTGGTTCTGGGCATGAACCTCTTCGGCGGCGGATTCACGGGGAGTCAGGACGAAGCGTGGGTGGCGTCGATCGCCGGTATTCCGTCGTCCCTTGCCGTTCTACCCGGTGTCGCCTGCCTCCTGCTGGCACCCTGGTTCCTCGTGACGGCCATCCCTCGCGGTCGAAGGGTCCGAATCGTGGTCCCGGTAGCGGGCGGCATCGTTCTGGGCCTCTGCATGTGGATCCTTTGGCTGGGGCCCCTGCTTCTTCCGTGAAGACAGGGGAAACGATGACAGAAGAGAACACAGGCCCCAAGCCCACTCGTGCCTTGACCGGCGGATCGGAGAAGAACCGTTCCGCTGCGGATCGGGTCTGGTCGTGCGGCGGAGCGACCCGTTTCCAAGGAGTCCGAGGCAATCATCAAGGAGGTCTCGGTGCGCCGGCGCACGGCCATGGAGATCTTGGCTAATCGCTGACGGCGATTATCGAGTCACATGGGCCGGCTCAATCCGTGCCCTGACGAGGCGTTGCTGACTTTCAACGATCCCTAAGACTCGAGGGTAGGCAAGAAAAATGCGGCCGGGTAAGCCAGCAGGCCCAACGGACCGCAAAGACAGCCCTCCCAACCGCGCCTCAACTCTCGCCATCAGTCCTGCTGAGGTCAATAGGCGAAGGCACACCTTGTCGTCCAGCCGCCAAGGCCGCGCGGGCCGGCACGGCACCGCGCCCGAAACGCCCGTCCTCAGGTGCGCGGCAGTGCGGACGACGAGGTGAAGCCCGCGATCCGGTGCACCTGGTCCTCGTCCACGGTCCAGCCGAGCACAAGGCCGGGCGGGTCCCGCTTCGGCCGCCAACGCCGGGAGAGCCCGCCGTCCTCCTGCGCCGCCACCGTCGCCGTCGCACCGTCGCGCACGCTCGACCGCAAGACCGCATGCCTTCGGATGATGTCGCATCGACCATATTGCGTCGGGCTCTCGATATTCATAACGGACCACATAGCATCGGAACAGTTGGCATTGACGAATGCTCGTGTGAGTCGCCGCCAGGTCACAGTTGATGATTGGAGTATCCTACTAGTACGCGTTCGTTGATCGCGTAGGTGACCCGGCCGCTCCACTCTGGGCGCGTCTTCCGGTGTCGCCCGTCCGGTATACTCATTCGCCCGCAGTTGTCTGTGACTTCCCTCGCCCGCCTGGCGCATCGTACATTGGCGTCGGTGTAGTTCATCGCGTCATGGACCGGCAGGCCGGCGTGCCGGGTATCCGCGAGCGGAGGAGTTCCGGTGCACCGCCCTGCCGCTCCCGCCGCGCGGAACTCCGCCTGGGCAGTCCTCGAGAGAAAACGACGAATGCCACGATTCTGCGGAGTGACCGACGAGCAGCTCAAACGATCAACCTGTAGGAGGGATCCCAAATGCGTGCCCAGAGAACAAGCGATGATCTGACCGTTCAGTGCGTCGCCGGGAGCCATGTCGTTCTGATTGGGTGGTCTTTACCGAAACGAAAGTGCAAAAAACTTGCCGGTTTTGCCCTTCACAGGACCGATCATGACGAACACGAAGCCAATTGGCTGAGAGGGATGAAGACTTTCGCGGCCACCGATCCCGGGCGGCCCCGCGGAACTCTTCATTCTACCCGGCAGCATCCCGTTCAGAGCTTCATGTGGTCCGACTACTCCGCGAAACCCGGACGAAAGTATACCTATCGAGTCGTTGCCTTGGAGGGCGCGCCTAACCAGCTCAAGGAGGTTGCGGAGACGTGCGTGACGGTAACCACGGAGGCGCCGGAGGACGGGCTGAACGATGTGCATTTCAACCGTGGCGCTGCAGCCAGCCAGGAATACGCCCGCCGCTTCGGCAATGTCCGCCCCGACGAAGATAATGTTGCCGATCCGAAATGGGGCTGGCTTTCCCGGGGCCTCTACGAGGCCATGGTCGCGTTTGTGTCAGCCGCCCAAGAGGGAGACAAACTCCGAATCTGCGCCTATGAATTCCATTATCTCCCTTTCCTAAAGATTCTGAAAGACGCGGTCAAACGCGGTGTCGACGTCAAAGTGATCTACGACGCCAAGAATAAGCCGGATAAGCGTACGGGAGAAATCTTTCCGCGCGACGCCAATCGGACGGCTGCACGCCGGGCCGGTATCAAGTCAAGATGCGTTGAACGCTCTGAGTACAAGTCCGCCATCAGTCACAACAAGTTCATGGTCCGCTACAGAGGCGACGAGCCGGTCTCTGTCTGGACCGGCGGAACGAATTTCTCTGATGGCGGCATTTTCGGGCAATCTAATGTCGGCCAAGTAGCGGAGGACCATCGTGTGGCTGGAAAATACGCCGCTTACTGGAAACTATTGGCGACGGATCCAACTGGGCGTACTCTACGCCCACAGCTAGATGCCCTCACGCCGACTCCACCGGACACCATCCCAGACGGGGTCAGCGTCATTTTTTCGCCGCGAAGCTCACTGGACATTCTCAACTGGTACGCCGCGCGAGCCAAGGCTGCCAAAGGGGCCCTGTTCATGACGTTCGCGTTCGGTATGCATGACATTTTCAAGGATGTCTACCAAACCAGCGCGGCACCGCTGCGCTTCGCTCTCATGGAGAAGGAAGTACGCCCCATGAAGGCCGGCCCCAAAAGGGACGCTGAGGTGGCGGCGATCAAGGCGCTTCGGCGGATGGACGAAAATCTCTTCGCGATCGGGTCGCATTTCCGGTCGAGTAAGTTCGACACCTGGCTGGCCGAACGTCTTACCGGTCTCAACTCCCACGTGCGATATGTGCATAACAAGTTCATGCTGATCGATCCTCTCTCCGATGACCCCATCATCGTCGGCGGATCGGCGAACTTCTCAGATGCCTCAACGAGAAAGAACGACGAAAACATGCTCATCATTCGCGGTAACACCCGCGTCGCTGACATCTATCTCGGAGAGTTCATGCGGCTCTACAGCCATCACGCCTTCCGAGAATTTGCAAATCGACGATCGTCGCCGAGGTTGAGACACCTTCGAACGGATGATTGGTGGACCGAGTATTTCGGCAAGAGGAATCGTTCGAGGCGGCGCGTCTACTTTGCTGGCGTGAATGCGTGAGGGTTGTGAGAGGACTGATCATGCCCCAGCCGTGTACCGGGCATATCGACGATAGGACCTAGCGCACGGCGGGGATCGTCCCGGTCTGGATCGCTTCGGCCGCAAGCAAGCGAACTACCGTACGGCAATTCACTTTCGCGACGCTCGCCGGACCCGGGTCCCTCGCGATGAGGCCTCCGACCTCTCGGGGATTCCGCGGCTGACGAGCGCTTCGATGCCCGAGTCCGAAAGCAGCGTTCCTGCGCCGACTCCGGCAGAGTTGTCTGCGATGTCCGCAGGCGGGTCCCGCAGAATAGCCCGCACCTGGCCATTCGTGTCTCGCAGGATCGCCATGGGACGGTCCGTCTGACGATCTATCGCAGCCCGTCCCGCAGGACCGGCGAGCGTGATGCTTGCGAGTGCATCGACCAACGCGGGCTGGACGGGAAGCGCGAATGCAAATCCGCTGCCCCCGGCCCCGTGCGCAATCTCTGAAGTTCCGAAGGTGAGCGAGAACAGCTCCTCGCCCTCGTGACCGTACCCCTTGATCTCGTAGTCGCCACGCGACTGTGGGAGGGCGGGCGGGGCGTCCAGCAAGAAAGAGGGCTCGAGAAACGGCTTGCCGGCGTCGTCGACGCCGCCCCACAGGAGAAGTACTTGAGACGGTGAAATGCTGGCGTCCGCCCCGGTGGACACCCTGTAGCGAAGCGCCTTGCTGAACGAATAGTCGCTGATCCACCCAGGCGAACAGTAGGACATCACGTCGGACGTGCTCGGCGGGATCAATGACCCGCCGTCCCGGGAATCGTATCCCCAGGCTCCGATCGAACCATCCGGGTAGGGGTACGCTGGATCCGGATCCGCGCTACCGCACGGGGCATGGCGAAGGAAGAGGTTGTGTCCAAGTTCGTGAGCCATCGTCGGACCACGGGGAATCGAGACGCTCGCCCGGCCGCCCAATTGAGCGAGGCCTCCGCCGGCAAAGCCGCCCAGTCTCCCGGACATCGTGCCCATGTAGAAGCCGCTGCCACTCTCCATGACCCGGATCGCCGAGGTCTCTCCGAGCAGCGCGTTCGCGTTGTTGCGCGAACTCAGCACGGGATCGTGCGCCGTCACGTCGAGGCTCCCGACCGGCATCAGCGTTCGGGTCTCCCGGAGCAGTTCGTGGTTGTCCGGGTCCGACGCTATCCCTCGGACGATGTCTATGATGGCCGAATCGGGCTCGGTGCTCCAAATAAAAGGAATCAGCGTGAGGTCGAGGCGAGGCATGTCGTGCACCTCAACCGACGCGCGACCCGTCTGCGGGATTCGCCTCGTGGACAACAGGCCCGTCTCCAATGTCCCGTCCGGGTCGATCTCGATCACCATCTCGAGTCCCGGGCGGACGATCTCCCCTGGGATCGTCGCGTTGGCGGACAGCAGAAGGTCGCCCTCCTCGACCTCCGTCGGCATCGACCCGGTCTGTGCCGGGATGACGACCTCATGCGCCTGCGCCCCGCCGAGATGGAACCTAGCGCGAACGGGAGGCAGGCCTGCACCCGTGCTGCGCTCGGCGGTAACGAAGACACGGAGCAACGCGTCGCGGCCCGCGACGAGAGGAACAGCGGCTCTACGGGACTGGACGGCCTGGGTGAGGTAGGCCATCACACGCACGGTCGCCTCGGCGGACCCCGTGGCCGATCCCGCCCGTGCGGTCACTCTCGCAGAGCCATCTCCGACGGCAGTCAGGAGACCCGAGCCGTCCACGCGCACCACGAGCGTGTCGCTCGACGCCCACTCGAGACCGGCACCCGCGAGCGTCCGGCCATTCTGATCGAGAACGCTCGCCGTCAACCGGGCCGTGCCCCCGTGAACGTTCATCTCGACGGTCTCCGGCGTGAGGGTGACCGTTGCGGGTCTCGGAGCTGCCGGGGAGGAAGGTGAAGCTGGATCCGACGTACTCTCGCCGCATGCGACGAGCCCTAGCATCGCAACGGCGCCGACCTTGCGGATCCGCATCACGTCGGACCCGGGGCGCTCGTGCCTTAGCCCACCGCGAACCACTTCATGCCGGTTTCGGGATTCCCGCAGCATCAGTCTTAAGTGTGGGACCGAGCGTCGGTGGAGCGACACCGCCAAATTGTAAGGTAGAGATACGGAATCGGATGGCTTCAAAGGCAAAGACAATGGTCGGACGACGGCGGCGCGGCGGAGCAACCCGTTTTCACCCTGGCAAGCGACGTCGTATGGTGCCTTTAGCTTATGACCCATCGGCCCGCCGCCCAGATAGGGATCCACGGGGGCCGATAATTCCAACCCCAGGGACGCTTAGTGCGTCCCTGTTTTCGACATCAGCATGCGACCGGCGCGGTTGCCTCTAGCGACCCGACTGAACGGTTGCCTTCCTGGAGCGGCGGCTCTCTCGATGAGGGGCCGCCGCTCCTCCTGCATCCTACCGTGAGTCGCCGCCACGGCGGGATCCGTCCGACCGTCCTGTTGATGCGCGGTTGAGACTGCGGCGGACCCTGGTGTTACAGCTGGCCAGGCTCCGGGGACGTCCACCCCGGCAGGCGCTGCCGTATGGAGCCGCGCGCGGCATGTTAGCGTCCGAACGCATGGCGTAGTACGGTGTTAGCAGTCGCAGAAAGGAAGGAACGTGGCACGCGTCAACCAAAAAACGTTGCTGAGTTGGGCGTCCTTCGGGGTGTCCTTCGTCATGCTTGTCATCATGCTGGCCAGCGGGCTGTTCTCGTTCTCGGGCCGTATGGGAATGGTGGAAGGCAAGATCGAATCCCTGGAGGCCAACATGTCGGATGGGTTCGACCGGCTCAACGCACGTTTGATCAGCATTGAGGAAGCGCTCCGCGAAATGCCGCCGTTGCGCGCTGAAGAGGATTAGGAGCGACCGGGGAGGGGGCTCACACGTTCCCGCGGGAACGTCCCGGCGTTGTGCACGTCCCGTCCATTGAAAACCCGCTATCTTCCGGGAATGGAATATCGGCGAGAGAGCGGGGATCGATCATTCGCAGCCGCAGCCAGCGAGCAGGTCTGGCAGGTGCCCGAACCCCTTGCGGTGCATGACGCGCGCCTGGGCGACGGCGCCGTCACCACGCTGCGGCGGCACGGGAATCCCTCCGGCCCGCGCATCGTGCTCAGCCACGGCAACAGCCTCTCGATCGACCTCTACTACCCGTTCTGGTCGCTGTTCGCGGACGCCTTCGATCTCGTGCTCTACGACCTCAGGAACCACGGCTGGAATGCTCCGGGGCCGCTGCGCAGCCACCATGTGCCCACGCTCGTCGATGACCACCTGCGCATCCAGGATGCCATCGAGCAGGCTTTCGGGAAGAAGCCGCAGGCCGGCGTGTTCCATTCTCTCTCGGGGCTGGTCTCGCTCGTGTCTCCCACGCGAGGTGGGGAGTTCGTGGCCCGCGTTCTCTTCGATCCGCCGCTGTGCGAGTGGGGCCCCGCCCGTGAGGAGTGTCCCGACGTGGCGAGGCGGGCGGCCCAGATGACGCTTGCGCGCGCGGAGCGGTATCCGACCCGCGCGGAGTTCGCGGAGGTGCTTCTTCACATGCCCGCCTTCCAGTACGTGGTCCCCGGCGTCCGCCGCCTCATGGCCCGGACGACGCTGCGCCGAAGCCCGGACGGGGACGGCTATATTCTCCGTTGTCCCCGCGAACATGAGGCTCGGATCTACAGGTACGGCGGACAGTACGCGGCGTTGATCGACTTTGAGGCACTCGCCTGTCCGACGATGATCATCGGGGCCGACCCGGACATCCCGCATACGTATTTTCCGACCACCGAACTTCATCACATCCCGACCGTGGACTACGCCTATCTGCCCGGAGGCACGCACCTCCTGCAGTTGGAGCAGCCGGAGGCGAGCGCAGCGGCGACGCTGGATTATCTGAAGGCGAACGGCCTGTTCTGACCTGCGCCCCTCAGGTCAGACGCGCTGGTGGTCGGGGCGCCAGTCCTGGACGGCCTGCTTTATGGACGTCCGGTCCGTCAGTTCGCCGGCGAGGACGCGGCGTACCAAGCCGGGCAGTTCGGCGTCGGAGGCGAAGCGCAAGGCGATGAGCTGGTCCGTCGTCAGCTGCCCGATTTCGCCCTTCAGTTCGTCCGGCAGCGTCCTCTCGAGGCGGAGGCGCTCCTCCAGGCGGATCACCCGGTCCTGAACGCCGGTTGCGAAGCGCCGCGCAAAGAGAAGGCTTATCGGGGTACAGGCGGCCACCACGAACAGGGCCAGGGTCCCCGCGCTGAAATCCACGACGAGCAGGGTTCCGACACCCACCGTCGCGGCCGTTGAGAGAAAGGCGCCCGCGAGGAACAGTGTTGGGGGGCGCCTGGCGTGGTTCGCGTAGTTCTGGGTCTGCGCCATCACGATTCCCGAGGTTTGGTCTGGCGTCACGACGACACGGACGCGCCTGCCTAATGTATCAGCCAACCTCCCGCGCAACGACGTAACGGGCACCTGCTGAACCCCCAATTTAGGGGAGGTTGGCGCGCGCGAAGGGCTGCTATCTTTCGCGTCGAGAGGCTGGCCTGCCGCCTCCCCGCCCGTCTGTGCCTGCGCGAAACCTCGTAGAATCGAGACTGGAAATACGTATGCCCAAACAGGAACCCGAGAGCGCTCTCCGCCAATCCGACGTGCGCCAATCCGACGTGCGCCAAACCGACGTGCGCCAATCCGCCATGGCCGCGTGCCAGCGGGTCGGGCTCTACCGCCGCATCTCCGACCCGGACAGCAACCTCTTCCTCGATCGTCCGTGCGCGGAACTCGTGGAGGCGTCGGCGGATCGGTGCCCGGTCTCGCCCCCGTACAACGACACGCTGATGACGTTTCGGGCGCGCTACGTGGGCGCGCTGAAGGAGAAAGGGTACGAGACGGTCCGGCTGTACCTGCAGCGGCTGTGCACCGAGGACTGGACGTGGCGGCGCTGGTGTCGGTATCACGCCCGCCGCATCTCCGTGCTGCTTTCTGGCCGGGGCGCTCGGGGCGGTGGGTGCGCGGCCGGCCGACGGCCAGGACGTCTTTTACTCGGAACCTGCGCCGGGAGTCGGAGCCACGACGGAACTGGCCGGCGGCGCCGGGTTCCGGGAGGACCTCGTCGTCGACCTCTACTTCTACGCACGCGCGCCAGGGGCCTCGGATCTCGTGGCCGACGTGATTCTCCCTGGCGACAGGTCGGCGGAGGAACGGGTGTTCGCGGTGCAGCGGGGCGCGGCGTCCGGGGGCGCGGGGACCGGGGGCGCGCGGGTCGAACGCTGCCGGGTCGTCGACCGCGGCACCGTCTGTGAGCCCCTGGATCCGCCCGCCTCCATCGGCATCGGCGGGTGCGGCGAGGCAGAGGCCGAATGCTGGGGCGACCGGGTCGAGATCGAACTGCCGCCCCTGGACATGGATTGGGGCGGCGAGTTCCTGCGCCTCACGCTCCCCGGCGGGGCGTTCACACTCACCGGATGCGCGTGCGAGGACATCGGCGGGCCTCTTGTCGCGAAGCGGGACGCGGCCGGGAACGCCGTGACCCGGGAATCGCCCGAACTCGTGGTGCCCCTCCCCGCCCCCTCCGACGTCGAGCGCCAGTACCTGGAACAGCGGCCGTTCCTGCGCTTCGACGTCAGCCCCTTTGTGCGTGACGAGTCCGGGGTCGGCGGGTTCGAGGACCTGAGCCTGTCGTTCGACGGAGGGATCTATCGGCAGCAGGCTCACGGTCGCTGGCTCGCGCAGGCCAGGTGGTCGGGCGATCTCGCCACCCGCGCCGAGACCAACTTCAACCGCGTGACGCTGGAAGCCGGCGCCGCCTTCAACCTCCTGCCCGGCGACTGGCTGCCTCTCTCGCTCAGCGCAAAGGGGCAGTCGGACCAGGGGCTCCGCGCCGTCGACATATCCGCCGAAGCCCGGCTCGCGTACGTGCTGCCCTTCAATCCGACCCTTCAGTCGGGCGCCTACCGGCCCGCGGCCGCACCCCGTCTCAACGTGATCGCGGCCTATGGCCGGGAACTGGCGCGCCCCTCGGAGGCGACGGAGCCGGGGGAGCCCACGGAGCCCGCGGACTCCGGCACCCGATCGTTCCGGCGGGTCGGCTACGAGCTGTGGTGGCGGCTCCCCGTCTCCGGGAACATGCTGCTGAACATCCACCACGCCGGGCTGTGGAACCGTCCGGACGGCGCCGGCGGCGACTTCCACGCGCTCTGGGACCTGGCCCTGGAGGTCGATCTGGGCGGGGTGACCTACCTGGTGGGATACCAGAGGGGAAGCGCGGCCCCGCTGTTCGTGCCGATCGAGACCACGCGCGCCGGTCTGAGCTTCGCCATCGGCGGCGGCACGGCGGAGGCCGGGGGACCGGACCAGGACTAGTCGGGAGGACTTGGCCGCAGAGCCGCGGTCCCGATCGAGCCCTGCAGGCTCGGCAGTTGCCGGGCTGCCCGCGCCAAGTCCCGACCTTTGGCCGTCAACTTGTACAGGCGACCGTCATCGCTGCCCAGGCGCGCGAAACCCGAATTGAGAAGGGAATCAATGGCCCGCGCCGCCCTACCGGCGGAGCCGCCCAGGAGCGAACGGACGCCCATGGCGCCGAACGGGGAACCGTCAGCGTACTGGAGCAGAACCTTCTTGGCGTCGTCCGTCATCTTGGCCGTACGGCACAGGGCCTGAGTTGGCTCGGCCCGACAGCTGGTAATGGCGAGAACCTATACTAGTCCATCTTGTGCGATCCTTGGGCGGTAGCAATCCGTAATTTAGCGATATTTCGACGATATTCGCCGGATGAAACGCTGCCCGGACTCCGCGGGTCGGCTGGGTCAGTCGGGCAGGTCGGCGAAGCCGTCCAGCGCCAGCACTCTCCGCACCAGGTCCACCTGACGCGAGACGCCCTGTTTGCGGAAGATCTGCTTCAGGTGCCAGCGAACGGTCTCCTCCGTGCGCCCCGTGGCCAGGGCGACGTCGCGCAGGGTCCGGCCGGTGGCCAGCGCCACGACCAGCCGGCCCTCCGTCGGCGTGAGGTCCAGGATCGCGGCCACCCGGGCCGGATCGATCCGGGCCGGGCCGCTCGGATCCGCGATAAGGACGACCGCGCCGATCCGGCGCGTTCTGAAGTGCGGATACTCTTCGCCCACGGGGGCGATGTGCACCGCCAGCGGCGTCTCGGAGGAGGAGCGGGCGACCCTCATCGAACCCGCGGAACCCCGCTCCCCGAACGGGGGCAGGGCGCGCGCCATCAGACGGGACAGTTCGGCGTTGTCCGCCGGCATCCGGGTACACAGGTACGCATCGAAGTCCGCCAGTCCATCGCCTTGTCGCAGGATGTCGGCTGCCCGGTCGTTGGCCTCCATGATCCGGCCGCGCCGGTCGAGATGGATGACCCCGTAACGCCGGCTGGTGAGGAGTTCGGTCGTGGACGGGCCCGTCACCTCGGCTTCGGCGAGGGCATGGCGCATGATCGCGAACTGGCGGACGTGCGGACGGAGGCGCTGGATCAGCCGGACCTGGTCGGAACTCCAGCCTCCCCGCTCGCTGGAATCGCAGATCAACCATCCGACGTGCAGGCCGTCCGGACCGTCCATTCGAAGGTAGAGGCCGTTCTGCGCCCGCATCTCGGCCAGCGCCTCGTTGTACGCGGGCGAGGCCTTCCTCTCCTCGTCTGTGTAAAGGTCCGCCGCAGGCGTGATGCGTCCGTTCTCGAGCCGCGCCCAGCGCGGGATGCGTTCATCGTCGGGAAAGTAGTTCGAGAAATACCGGTGCTCCCAGTCCTCGCGGCGCTCTCCGTCGAGACAGATCCGCGCCAGCAGGATGGACCCGTCGGCCGGAGACTGTCCTTCACCAAGCCCCAGGGCGCTGCCGCGCGTACGGTTGACTTCGCCGATCATGCGATCCGCCGCGGGCCACCGCGCGTCGTTGAGGGCGGCGTCCTGTATCAACGCCCGGATGCGCTCGTAGGCATCCCGAGAATACGTCACTAGTCCGCCACCCTCCGTTCCACCGCTCCTGCCGTTATGGTCGGCAACCTTCGCCAGGTTCCGAGCGATCTCCCCTAAATTGGGGGGATACGAGCACTCGCGGAGCCCCCAATTTGGGGGGGGTCTCGGATGCCTTGGGTGGGTCGCGGGTTACCGGTCGCCGAGGCGGATTCGGGGTCTTTCGAGGGGTTCGGCGGTGCCGGTTCCCTCTCGGATGCGGTAGGCGCGGTCGAGGGAGAGGGCGGTGAGGCGGTCGACGGTGCCGGAGCCGGGCCAGCGGATTTCGACGGACTCGATTCGGGTGGCCCGGCCGAGGCCGATCTCCTGGCGGAGGGGGTTCGAGCCGAAGCTGCCGCCCGTGCCGGCGCGGCGGTGGATTTGTCTCGTTCCCTCCGGGCCTTCGACGGTCACGGTGATGCGGGCGCCGATCCCGGGGCGGTTCGCTTGTTCGCCCACCAGCGTAAGGGCGATCCAGCGGTGGTCGAACCCGGGGTTCTCGTACAGGGCGTTGGGCGACAGGTCCCCCTCCATGGCGCCCCCGAGCTGGATGTGGAGGTCGGTGTCCCCGTCGTTGTCGATGTCCACGAAGGAGACGCCGTGTCCCTTGTGCAGGCTGCCGAAGCCGCCCGCGCCGGTGATCTCCTCGAAGCGGTCGCCGAGGTTCCGGAACATCCGGTTCGGCATCAACTGCCGGAGGTCGGGATCGCCCGTCCCGACGAGGAAGTCGAGCCGGCCGTCGCCGTCGAGGTCGCCGTAGTTCGATCCCATCGCGTACATGATCCGGTCGACGCCGCGGGCGGCGGTGACGTCGGCGAAGGTGCCGTCGCCGAGGTTGCGGTACAGGCGGGGTAGCTCGGCAGAGTGCGGTTCGCCGGTCATCTCGCGCACGAGGTCGGCGGTCTGGGCGGCGTAGCCCGCCACGTAGAGGTCGAGCCAGCCGTCGTTGTCGAAATCCCAGAACCAGGTCGGGAAGCTGGCCAGCGGCTCGGCGACCCCGGCCCGGCCGGTCGCGTCCTCGAAGGCCCAGCCTCCGTCGGCGGTCGGACCGAGGTTCCGGTACAGGCGGTTGGAGGCGTGGAGGATGGAGAGATAGAGGTCCGGGCGGCCATCGTTGTCGTAGTCCCCCCACGTCACGCCCTTCACGAAGTCGGAGACCTCGATGCCGACCTCGGCGGCCACCTCCTCGAAGGTGCCGTCGCCCCGGTTCCGGTAGAGTTCGCTGCGGTGCGCGAGGCTGTCCCTCGACTCGTTCCCGATGAAGAGGTCGAGCCAGCCGTCGCCGTCGAAGTCGGCCCAGGCGCCGGTCTGGGTGGGGTGCTCGGAGTAGAGTCCGGCCTCGCGCGTAACGTCGGAGAACGTGCCGCCGTCGTTGCGCAGGAGGGAGTTGGGGAGGGGCTGGACGAGCCAGCCGCCGCGGAGCACGAAGACGTCCGCGTCGCCGTCGTTGTCGTAGTCGGCGTGGACGAGGTTGAGCCCGCCGAGGAGGCCCTCGAGTCCGGCCTCGGCGGTCCGGTCGACGAAGCCGCCCGCGCCGTCGCTCTCGAAGTAGCGGAGTTGGTGCAGGAGGCCGCGGGAGGAGGTCATCACGTCGGGCAGGCCGTCGCCGCTCAGGTCATCGACGATGGCGCCGCCTGAGAGGGAGACGGCGTCCAGGCCGGCGCGTGTGGCCACGTCCTCGAAGCGGGGGAACTCGCCGGACCCGCCCACGGCGGCCGCCTCGATCCTGTACTCGGGCGGGACGCTGTCAGGCCAGGCGCCGGCGGTCATCGCGGCGAGGTTCAGGACCCAGCGCGCCCGGAGGTCGTCGGGGCGCGACTGGAGGAGCGACCGGTGCCAGCCGATTGCCGCGTTGAGGGCGGCGCGCGCGGAATCGGAGACGGCGGTGGTGGCGGCGGCGGTGGAGGCGGTCGAGGGGACGGCGAGCCAGCAGGGGGAGCGCTCGAGGGCCGGTTCGACGGTGCCCGCGGCGGGTCCCGCGGCGGGGCATGCGAGTTCGGCGCCGAGGCGCAGGAAGGCGATCCCGATGAGTTCCTCGATGGAGCGGCGGAAGCCGGGGAAGGGCTCGGCCGGCGTCGCTTCCAGCGTCTGGTCGACGAAGATGAGCTGTTCGAGCGCGGGCTGGGTGTGTCCCGCGTTCAGGAGTTCGCGCGCGGCGTTGGCGACGCGGACGAGCATTTCCGCGCCATCGGGCGACGGCGGCAGGTTCGTGAGGTAGCGGAGGCGCGCGGTGTTGAGTTGCTCGTCGAGCAGCGGGTCGGCCGAATCGGCGAGCGCGAGCAGGCGGGCGGCCATCTCCCGCGTGCCGGCCGTGGGGCCCGGGCCGGGGGAGTCGGCGGCCGGTTCTCCGCAGCCGGCGGGCAGCGTCAGGGCGAGGAGCGCGGCGGGGAGCCGGCCGGCGGCCGCCAGGGCCCGGCCCCGCATTCGGCGGGTCCCGGTACCGGCGCTCACGAGCCTTCGCCTCTTCGCAGCGTGACCTCGGGGGCGCCGGCGTCCGGGGCGTCTGGCTCCACCGGGAACGTTTCCTCGACGCCGTCGGGCCAGCGTACGGTCACGGCGCGGATGTCCGCCGCGCGCCCCAGCACCTGCACGGACCCGTTGAAGGACCAATACCCGCTCCCGAACTGGATTTCCCGCGTGGGACCCTCGCTTCCATCGGCGTACCTCGGGCGCAGCCGCGCGCCGGCAGCGGACAGCCGGACGCGCAGCCCCGGCGCTCCGCCCCGCCCGCGGAAGATGACGGTCTCGGCTCCGTTCTGCCCGACGGCCAGGTCCCAGCGCCCGTCGGCGTCGAAGTCCGCTACGGCGGCGGCGCGGGCGTCCCCGTACACCTCGACCCCGCTCCGCGCCGCGTCGAGGACCGTAAACCCGCCCGCCCCGTCGCCGAGCAGCACGGCGCCCCGGCCCGCGTCGTGGCGTTCGAGGCCCCGCGGTGTCGCGAAGTAGTTCTGCGCGAGAAAGAGGTCCTCGCGGCCATCGCGGTCGAAGTCCGCCACCGCCACGCCGAAGGCGGGCGCGAGCTGGGCGGCCGCCGGCAGCGGGCGCGGCTCGAACCGGCCGCCGACGTTGAGAAACACCGTGTGGCGCAGCGTCGCGGCGCTCGCCCGGTAGAGTCCCGTGCGCCCCGTTCCGAGGAGGTCTTCGACGGAACTCCGGGCGAAGGCCTCGAAGGTGGGGGCCGGCCGCCGCAGGAAGGGGAGCGTCGTTCCGAGCATGAGATAGTCGCGCACGGGGCGTTCGACGCCGTCCGCCCCGGTCTCGAACTCGATGAGGTCGACGAGGCCGTTCCCGTCGAAGTCGGACGCGACCGCGCCGACGGGCTGCTCGGGGCTCGCGAAGCGCCCGGTGTTCGTGCCCCACGCCGTCACCGCCAGGTCCGGGCGGCCGTCCGCGTTGAAGTCTCCCGTCGCGATGCCGTTCCAGCGGCCGGTGTGCGGGGCGAGGCCCCACGTCTCCGTCGCGTCGCTGAAGCGTCCCCCGTCGTTCTCGAGGAGCCGCACGGGGCCCCACTCCAGCGCGAGGATGAGGTCGGGGTCGCCGTCGCCGTCCACGTCGGAGAACACGGCCCCGGAGACGAGGCCGATCCCCCGCAGGGTCTCGGCGGCTTCGGCGTCGACAACCCAGTCGCCGCCCTCGGCCAGGAGCAGTCTCGAGTCGGCGGGCAGGGGGTAGGCGCCGGGGGTCGCGCGGGCGCCGGCGAAGAGGTCGAGGTCGCCGTCTCCGTCCACATCGGCGGCCGCCAGGGGCCCCGTCGCGTGGGGGCTCGGCGGGAGGGCGGGCGCGGGGCCCGCATCGAGGCGGGCGAGGGGCGGAATCGCGTCGAGGTCGGCCGGCGAGCGGGCTTCCCAGGCGCTGACGCCCGCGATGATGACCGGGCGGCCGGCCGTGGGGAGCGCGATGATGGACGTGTGGTCGCCGACGGCGGGGGCGCCGATGGGCACGGGGTCCGTCAGCCGCCCGGCTTCGTTGACGGCGAGCTGGGCGCGGCCTCCCGCCCCCGCCCCGAAGAGCAGGTCCGGGTCGCCGTCCGCATCCGCATCCACCCACGCCACGCCCGGGCCGCCCCGGGACAGCTCGAGCGGCACGAGCGGCTGCCGGGCCAGCTCGTCGAAGGCCGATTCGGCGTGCCGCCCGATGGCCTCGGCTTCGGCGAAGAGCGCGGCGCCGCTCCCCGCCCCGGCCGCGCCGCCCGGCCCGCCCCCGGTGCCCCGCCCCGCCACGTTCTCCGGGCCAGCCTCCCCGGCCCCGCCGCCCGCGGGCGGCTCCACCTCGTAGGCGTGGTTCGCGAGCAGGCGGACGGTCCGGCTCCGCCCCGAAGGCCATGTGATCGTCGCCTCGGCCGCCTCGCGATCCCCCATCGCGAAGGTGAGGCCCGGATCCGAACCGGAGAGATACATGCCGCCCGACGTCACCTGCCGCGTCTGGGCCGGCGGCGCCCCCTCCGCCGCGGATGCGCCCGCGAGCACGACGCGCGCGCCGACCGCCTGCGTGTTGCGGCCCTCCCCGAGCACGCGCAGGGCGATGCGCGCCTTCCCGGCGTCGTTCCGCAGGACGAGGGGCGGTTCGTCCAGCCGCGTGATCACGACGTCCCGGTCGCCGTCGCGGTCGAAGTCCGCCGCCGCGATCCCGTGGCTCACGTCCGGCTCCGTCCCGTACCCCCAGCCCCGCGTCATGTCGACGAACGTCCCGTCGCCGAGGTTGCGGAAGGCCAGGTTCCGCAGCCGGAGCGGCGGAAACACCCCGAGTTCCTCGCGCCAGTCCACCTGGATGCGGCGGGTCCGCAGCGCCTCCTGCGTGTCTCCGTCGAGCGGGTCCCAGCCGTGTCCGTTCGTGATCAGCAGGTCCTCGTAGCCGTCGAGTTCGACGTCGAGGAACATCGCGCCCCAGGTCCATTCCGAGGCGTCGAGCCCGGCCGCGCGCGCCGTCTCGGCCCAGGTCCCGTCGCCCCGGTTGAGCTGCAGGGTGTTCCGGTCGGCGGACGCCCGCGCCGCGTGCCCGCCGGGGAGCGTCCATCCGGCCGCGCCGAGCGCGACCTGCTCCCGCCTCCTCACCGGATCGGGCGAGAGCATCTCCGTCGCCACGAAGTCGGTGTCGCCGTCTCCGTCGATGTCGGAGAAGTCGACCCCCATCGAGGAGGTGCTCTCGGTGCGGAAGGCGAGCCCCGACGCGGCGGTGAAGCTCCCCCCCTCGTTGAGCCAGAACCCGTCCCGGCTCCCCAGGTCGTTGGCGACGAAGAGGTCGGGGTCCCCGTCGTCATCCGCATCGAAGAAGCGCGCGACGAGCCCCCAGTCGCGGGGAATGTCGGCGATCGGCTCGCCGTCCGCGTCCCGAAACACGCCGCCCGTGAGGTCGACCGGCGCGAAGCCGCCCGATCCATCGTTCAGGTACAGTTCGTCGGGGTCCGCGAGTTCGAGGCGCAGCACGCCCTCTCCCTCGCGCTCGAGCCGGTAGTGCTCGTCGAACGGGGGGTGGATGACGAACCCGTCGCCGACGGCCTCCGCGATCTCGCGCGGCCTGCGCTCCGCGGGGCTGAACAGGTCGTCGCCCTGGACCGTCTTGTAGTTGGCGAAGTACGCGTCGAGGTCCCCGTCCCCGTCGAGGTCGGCGAGCGCGAGCGTGCTGCTCCCCCATTCCCCCTCGAACCCGGCGTCGACCTCCTCGAAGACTCCGCTCCCGTCGTTCAGGAGGAGCGCGTTCGTCCCCCCGTGCACGGCCACGAAGAGGTCCAGGTCGCCGTCGCCCTCCGCATCGGCGAGGACGGCGCCCCGCGACAGCCGGTCCCCGAGCCCGGCCCCGGAGCGCTCCGTCACGTCCTCGAAGCGCCAGCCTCCCAGGTTGCGGTAGAGGACGTTCGGCCGGTCCAGCATGCAGAGGTAGAGGTCGACCCAGCCGTCGCCGTCCACATCTCCCAGCGCCACGCCGACGCCGTGGATGAGCGTGCGGTTCGCGAGCCGGGCCTCGCGCGAGACGGTGGGGGTCGCCTCGATGCCCGTGCTCCGCGGCGCGAGCGAGGTGAAGCCGCCCTCGGCCTCCCCCCGGAACGACAGGAGGCGCGCGCGGGTGCCGTCCCCCTCGACCCAGTCGATCGAGACCGGCGGGGCGGGGGCGTCGCAGGCGGCGAAGAGGCCGGCGGCGAAGGCTGCGGCGGGAAGAAGGCGGGAGCGGGCTTTGCCGCGGGCGGCTATTCGCCGTCTCCGCGGAAGACGGACCGCATCCCCTCCACCGCGTCGCGGGCCCCTTCCGCCGCCCGCGCGAAGACCTTGGCCAGTTCCCGCTTCCCGGTGCCGACGAGCGGGATGTCGAAGGTGAAGTGGACCGCCACGCCGGCCGGGCGGACGTTTTCCTTGGGATCGGTCCAGCCGCCGTCCGGGTCGAGGGCGCCTTCGATGTGCACCTCGACGGTGTCCGAGACCGCACCCACCTCCTGCGCCACCTTGGAGAGCCGGGTCGCGAGCGCGTCGTTGCGCGACGGGTTCGACTCCCGCTCGTCCAGCCAGAGGGCGGGCGGGGCGACGTCGATGTGGACGTAGCCCAGCATCACCTCGCCACCGAGTTCCAGCGCGTCGTGCGCGTCGTGCCCGGGGACGTCCGAGGCGGGCGGGGCAAGGTAGGTTCCGAGCCCTTCGGTCCCGATGTTGGCGAGTCCGAGCGCCATCTCGTCGATGACGAGTTCGACCATCGCGGACGGGGCGTGGAGGGTGTCCAGCGCGCCCGACTCGAGGATGTCGAGTTCGGACTGGTCGTAGGCGACGGCGCGGAAGAACCACGAGAGCGGCTCCTGGCGGCCCTCGAACAGGTCCCGCGCGCCCATTCCCTTGTCGCGGAGCGCGCTGAGGAGCAGCGCGCTCAACTGGTGTCGCGTGATTTCAGCCACGGGTCGCCTAGGGCGTGATCATGACGTGGGCGTTCGCCGTGCCCGCCGCCATCAGCCACGCGCCCCGCGTCGCCCTCGTGGGGAGGCCCAGGTCCTCGGCCGTCGCGAAGGGGGTGTAGATGACCGCTTGGTGCCGCTGCACCGCCTCCATGTCTCCGGACCAGCCCTCGGCCGCGTAGATCGCGTGCAGGAAGGCGTAACTCGGCATCTCGAGCGTGCCCGCCTCGATCTCGGCCATGCGCTGCTCGACGTTCGGCCGGCCGGTGGTCCCCTGCGAGGTCAGTTCGCGGCCGCGCGCCATGTAGGGCTCGAGCGACGTGTGGTAGCAGGCGGAGTGGAAGCCGTCGACGGCCGGGTCGTCCGCGACGCAGATGAACGGGCCGGCGCCCTCGCGCAGCGTCACCCACTCGTCCCCCTGCTTCTGAATGACCTTGGCGGTCGCCTGCTCCGTCTCGGTGGGGATGGGCGCGATGGCGAGCGCGACGGCGTCCTGGGCGGCCAGATCCGTGGCGACAAGCGACAGCGCGGCAACCGACAGCGCGGCGGCCGGCACGGCGAGGGCGGTGAACGAACGGCGAAACATGCGGTCCTCCTGGGGCTGGGACTTTCGGAGAATAGGCACTCGCCGGGGCCGCGGCGCAATCGAGAGCCCGCGGTGCGTTGCGCGCGGCGGTCGTGCGGTCAAGATTCGCGGCGCCGCCGCATACGCAGCAGAACCGTGGATCAACACCGTGAACGATGGGAGCCGCCCTTGAGCGTTCGAATCTGTGTCCCGCGGGAGACCGCAGCCGGGGAGTCGCGGGTCGCCCTCACGCCGGACGGGGCGAAGCGCCTGCGCTCGGATGACATTTCGATCGCCATCGAGGCGGGAGCGGGACGGGCGGCCGGCTTCCCCGACGCGGCCTACGAGGACGTGGGCGTTGAGATCGTGCCGGATGCCGGCCGGCTTCTCGGCGAGGCCGATGTCGTGTTCAAGGTGGCCCCGCCCTCCGAGGCCGAGGCGGACGGACTGCGCGAGGGCGCGGTCCTCGCCTGCCTGCTGCGGCCGCACGAGAGCGGGGCGCTGATCGAGCGGCTGGCCGGACGGGGGGTCACGGCGCTGGCGCTGGAACTGGTGCCGAGAATCACGCGCGCGCAGTCGATGGATGCCCTCTCCTCGCAGAGCAACCTGGCGGGGTACAAGGCGGTGCTCCTCGGCGCGAACTCGCTCGGACGGATCTTCCCTCTCCTCATGACGGCGGCGGGGACGCTCTCCCCGGCGCGCGTGCTCGTGCTCGGGGCCGGAGTCGCGGGGCTGCAGGCGATCGCGACGGCGCGCCGGCTCGGGGCGGACACCTGGGGCTACGACATCCGGGCCGCGGTCCGGGAGGAGGTCGAGAGCCTCGGGGCGAAGTTCGTGGACCTCCAGGAGGGCGCCGGGGAGGCGGCGGAGGACGCGGAGACGGAGGGCGGCTACGCGAAGGAACTGGAGGAGGCGGAGCAGGCGCGGCAGCGGGAACTGCTCGCGCAGCACGTGGCGCGGGCGGACGTCGTCATCACGACGGCGCTGGTGCCGGGACGCCGCGCGCCCGTGCTGATCACCGACGACGTGGTGGACCGGATGAAGGAGGGCTCGGTGATCGTCGATCTCGCGGGCGAGGCGGGGGGCAACTGCTCGCTGTCGGCGCCCGGGGAGACGGTCGTGGAGCGCGGCGTGACGATCCACGCGCCGCTCCACGTGCCGGGCTCGCTTCCGTACCACGCCAGCCAGTTGCTCGGCCGCAACCTTTCCGCGCTCGTGAAGCCGATGATCGGGGAGGACGGCGTGTCGGTGGACCTGGAGGACGATGTGATCGGGCCCTGCTGCGTGACGCACGCGGGAGAGGTCCGGTTCGGCGCGTGACGCGCGCATGATGACGGAGCCCGGAGCCGGAGCCGCCGACCCCGGGCGCAACCCAACGACGAGGCCTGGCCGATGGAAGGAACGCTCCTGATCGGACTGTATGTGTTCGTGCTCGCGATGTTCGTGGGCTTCGAACTCATCACGAAGGTGCCGCCCACGCTGCACACGCCGCTCATGTCGGGGTCCAACGCGATCTCCGGGATCTCGATCGTCGGCGCGCTGCTCGTGATCGGACGCGCCGGAGACGCGGTGCTCATGCGGTGGATCGGGCTGGCGGCGCTGATCCTCGCCACGATCAACGTCGTCGGCGGCTTTCTCGTCACCGACCGCATGCTCCAGATGTTCAAGAGCAAGGACGCGAGCTAGCGATGGATATGTCAGGATTCTCGACGGCCATCCCGCTCGCCTACCTGGCGTCCGCCGTTCTCTTCATCCTCGGGATCAAGCGGCTCAGCCATCCGGACACGGCGGCGGGGGGCAACCGGCTCGCCGCGATCGGCATGCTGCTCGCGGTCATCGCGACGCTGCTCGAGAGCGGCCTGGAGTACACGTGGATCATCGCCGGCGTCGCGATCGGGGGGCTGATCGGCCTCGTCATGGCCCGGACCGTGAAGATGACCGCCATGCCGGAGATGGTGGCGGTGTTCAACGGATTCGGCGGGGCCGCGTCCGGTCTCGTCGCGGTGGGGGAGTACCTGCGGGTCGCGGGCGGCGCGGGCGGGGAGACGCTCGCCATCGACTCCGGGGTGTCGATCATGGCGGGGACGCTGATCGGCGCCGTCACCTTCTCGGGCAGCATGATCGCGTTCGGGAAGCTGCAGGGGTTCGTGACCGGCAACGCGATCTCGAACCCGCTCGTGAAGTTCTCCGCCGGCCTCCTGCTGGGCGTCGCGGTGGTGCTGGCGGTCTACCTGGTCGGCTTCGAGTCGAACCTGGTCTTCTACTGGAGCCTGATCGCGGCCGCGCTCATCCTGGGCGTCCTGTTCGTGATTCCGATCGGGGGCGCGGACATGCCGGTCGTGGTGGCGCTGCTCAACTCGTATTCCGGGCTCGCGGCGGCGTCGGCCGGGTTCGTGCTCGGGAACAACGCGCTCATCATCTCGGGCGCGCTGGTGGGCGCCTCCGGACTCATCCTCACCGGCATCATGTGCCGGGCGATGAACCGCTCGCTGGCGAACGTCCTGTTCAGCGCTTTCGGTACGGGATCGGCGACGGCGGGGCGCGCGGCGGACGGCGACCGGGTGGCGACGCCGATCGAGGCCGAGGACTCCGCCATGGTCCTGGGCTACGCCTCGCAGGTCATCTTCGTCCCCGGCTACGGGCTCGCGGTGGCGCAGGCGCAGCACCGGGTGCGGGAACTGGCCGACCTGCTGACGGAGCGCGGCGTCTCGGTGCGCTACTGCGTGCACCCGGTGGCCGGACGGATGCCGGGGCACATGAACGTGCTCCTCGCCGAGGCGAACGTGCCCTACGAGCAACTCTGCGAGCCGGAAGACGTGAACCCGGACATGGAGAACATCGACGTCGCCGTGGTCGTGGGAGCGAACGATGTCGTGAACCCGCTCGCGCGCGACGACCCCTCGAGCCCGATCGGGGGCATGCCGATCATCGAGACGGACCGCGCGAAGACGTGCATAGTTATCAAACGCTCGCTGTCGGTGGGCTACGCCGGCATCGACAACCCGCTCTTCTACCTGCGGAACAACCGCATGTTCTTCGGAGACGCCTCCGACGCCCTCGCCCGCATCACCGAGGAAGTGAAGCAACTCTGATGCGCGGACCGCCGCCGAACCCCGCTCCGGGATCGTGACGGTGGATCGGCGGGGGTTCGTGGTGCGGACGGGTGCGGGGGCGGCGGGGCTCACGATCGGGCTGTCGGGGTGCGGGCCGGGGACGGGCGGCGGCGCGCAGGGGGCCGGAGGCGGCGCGCAGGGGGCGGTCTCGGGGGGCTGGCCGACCGATCCGGACGCGCTCGAAGCCCGCTACCGCGAGAACATCTACACGCGACTCCTCGGTGTCCGGCCGCACCTGCCGGCGCACGAGCACGTCTCGCGGCTGGGCGGCGGGCGCATGGATGCCGAGGTCATCGCGGCGATGGCGGAGGCGAACGAGTTCTTCGTCGACATGAACGAGTTGCTCGCGGCGGCGGGGGCGCGGATCGCGGAGCGGCTCGGGACCGAGGCGGCGCTCGTCACGGCGGGCGGGTTCTCGGCCATGGTGCTCGGGGCGGCGGGCTGCCTGACGGGCGGGCGTTGATGGATTTATATCTTGTTGTAGTCGTTGATCTTATGAGATTGGCCGGTCGGATTCCAGCCGTTTGACTCCCGCCGA
>NZ_CANPVT010000038.1 GCF_947581735.1 Candidatus Palauibacter soopunensis | reverse complement strand
GAGCGGCTCGACGAGCAAGTGACAGGCTTGACCGAGTACTACGGGACATCTGGCGGCGCGAGACCGCGCGGACACGGCTGGTGACAAGGCCGCCGACGCGCGGGCCGGACCGCGATGCTGGGCCGAGCCGCTGAGGGTGCGGAGCAGCATGATCGGCTGCACCGCTTGGAGGAACCGGGCCGTACAAGGCTGTGGGGTGGAAGCCGGGCGGTCGTTTCCGAGCACCGCCACTTCACCCCGAGGGTTGTCAACCCCGTGGCCATGCGAGCATTATTCTCACCAAGCGTGTCAAGGGAACGGTCCACAGGAACAGCGAGGAGAGCTTCGGGGCGATGTTGCTGAAGCGTGGATACCGCAGGGTATGCCACCGAGCAAATCCCACGCCTTCCCGCCCCGATCCGAGCACCGTGCCGGACCACGTCCCGTGCGATTCCCGGATGGCGCTGGAACTCCCCGGCTTCCCCGCAGTGGAATCGCGGCCCCTCCGAAAGTGCATGTCATGAGCGGGTTCCGGTTCATCGACCTGTTCGCGGGCATCGGGGGTCTCCGGCGTCCCTTCGACGAGATTGGTGGACGGTGTGTGTTCACGTCCGAGTGGGACAGGTTCTGCGAACAGACCTATGCGGCCAACTTCCCGTCGGGCGACGGACACCAGTTCGTCGGCGACATCCGCGCCTACTCCTCGCTTCCGGAGATGATTCCCGAGCACGATGTCGTGTTGGCCGGCTTCCCGTGCCAGCCCTTCTCCATCGCCGGGGTCTCCAAGAAGAACGCGCTGGGGCGGCCCCACGGCTTTCTGTGCGACACGCAGGGGACACTCTTCTACGATCTGGCGAAGATCATCGCCCATCATCGTCCGTCCGCCTTCCTTCTGGAGAACGTCAAGAATCTGAAGGGTCACGATCGGGGACGGACGTTCGCCACCATCATGCACGTCTTGGAGACCGAACTGGATTACAACGTCAGCACGAGGATCGTGGACGCCTCCCCGTGGGTGCCGCAGAGGCGCGAGCGGGTGTTCATCGTGGGCTTCGAGAAGGAAACCGACTTCGACTTCGCCGACCTGGAGATCCCAGGCGGCGATCCTCCCACCCTTGGGAGCATTCTCGACAGCGAAGTCGATCCGAAGTACACCCTGAGCGACCACCTCTGGACCTACCTCCAAGACTACAAGAGGAAGCACCGGGCGGCCGGAAACGGATTCGGCTGCTCGGTGTTCGGGCCGGGGGACGTGGCGCGGACTCTTTCGGCCCGCTACTACAAGGACGGATCCGAAATCCTCATCCGGCAGAACGGCCGCCCGCGCCGGCTGACCCCGCGGGAATGCGCGCGGCTGATGGGGTTCGACGGGCCGGGCGGGACGAGGTTCAAGATCCCGGTATCGGACACGCAAGCCTACCGCCAATTCGGCAACGCGGTCGTGGTCCCCGTGGTCCGCGCCATCGCCCGGCTCATGGCCCCCCACATCGATGGCGCGACCGCATGAGGCGCGGAAGACTGCGCGACTACTTTTCGGGAGTGGGCGCAAAGTACCTCTCGGACGTCGATGCCGAACCCACGAAGTCCAACCAGCACGAAATCGGCGCCACCAAGGCCATGCGGAAGCGGGTTCTCGGAGAGAACAAACGACGCTTCAAAGTCCGCTACATCTGGCTGGGACGAGAGCAGGACGGATTGATCGCCGAGGGGACGGCAACCGGCGAGAGGGACGAATCGCAAGGACAGGGCCACGACCACGGGCAGGGTGGCGTCACCGCCTACGCGCCCGCCACCTACTACGACACGCGGGAGAATCAACCCCACCGCTCACCGGAATGGCGTCTGTACTACCCGTCCAATCCCGTAACGGAAGCGATGAGCGGTGGCGATGCCCTGTTTCTCGCGCTGCACAACGACGGGATCCTCTACTTCATCGTCACCCCGTCGGGATCCACGAGTGAGCGGCAGCTCTCATGGCTCTTCGGAGTGCGTCCCCAAGACTCCTTCGACTCGCGAGAGATCGAGCCGGACGAGCCGACTTTGGGGTTTGCAGCCCGCTTCATCTTCGACGAGCTCGCCGTCGAGTTCGAGGAAGCGGACGAGGCAAGACTGGATGGCATCGTCGAGCCGTTCGGCACCACGTTCCCACGGACCGCCGAGTTTTCGGACCTCGCGCGCAGGACATTGGCCGAGGCCGTGAGTCCCAGAGACGACCCGGACGCCACCCTGCTCGCTTGGCTGGAGCACGAGGAGGCCCTGTTCCGCCGACTTGAACGAAGGGTGGTCGCCGAGCGACTCCAAGCCGGGTTCACCGGCGAAGACGGCGTTGACGTGGACGGATTCCTGCGCTTCTCGCTGAGCGTTCAGAACCGACGCAAGGCCCGGATGGGACAGTCCCTGGAACACCATGCCGAGGCCGTCTTCCGCGCCCACAAACTGTCGTACTCGCGGAGTCCGGTGACCGAACACAACCACCGGCCTGACTTCCTGTTTCCGAGCATCGAGGCATATCGGGAAGCGGATGCCGGCTGGTGGTGCTTGGCCATGCTGGGTGCCAAATCGACGTGCAAGGACCGCTGGCGGCAGGTTCTCGTCGAGGCGGAGAAGATCCCGGAGAAGCACCTCCTGACGCTTGAACCCGGCATATCGGAGTCCCAGACCCATCAAATGTCCGTTGCCAAGTTGCAACTGGTCGTTCCCCACGCCCTCCACGCCACCTACACCGAAGCGCAGCAGGAGTGGCTGTGGACCTTCGACCGGTTCATCCGGGACGTGGGGGCGCGACAGGCCTGATGGGAGTCATCACCGAGGTTGCCGCAACCTCCACCGACACGGCCCGACGAGTTGCCGAGGTTCGCCGGCCCGCTTCAGACCCGCTCACAGCGCGGCAACGCAGCGAGTTGATGAGCCGGATCCGTTCGAAGGACACCAAACCCGAGATGGTGGTCCGGCGGCTCGTGCACGGCATGGGCTACCGCTATCGCCTCCACGCCAAGGAACTGCCGGGCCGACCCGATCTGGTGTTCCGGCCGCGCCGCAAGGTAATCTTCGTCCACGGCTGCTTTTGGCACCGCCATGTCGGCTGTCCGGCAAACCGGCTGCCCACGACTCGGCGGGAGTTCTGGCGCGACAAGCTGGACGGAAACGCCCGCCGAGACCGGCGAAACGAGGCGGCCTTGGAGGAACTGGGTTGGCGTTACCTCGTGATTTGGGAGTGCGAGACGAAGGACTTGGATCGGGTTGCCGAAACGGTCAGGCGGTTTCTCGGTCGCCGCTGACAGCACGCAGTTTCGTCCGGAGACTTCCAGTGAGGTGGAACGTGTTCCCGTTCATTTCTGCATATTCAGAGTGATACACTGCCTGATGTATCATTTATATAAACTGTTGTGAATTATGCATTTACGATGCTATACGGTCCGCGAAACGAGGTTCCGCCCGAACTGGGCAACCTTTCCAACCTCAGGAGGCTTGTCCTGTACCAGAACGCTCTTACCGGGGACGTGCCTTCCTCCTTGGGAGAGCTGTCGCAACTGGAGAATCTGAACCTCCATTTCAACCGTCTCGGCGGCTCGCTGCCGTCGACGCTTGGCAACCTGCGCAACCTCAAGAACCTGGACCTGCGCTGGAACACGCTGGTCGACAGGATTCCGCGCGAACTCGGCCGTCTTGCCAACGTCGAGTATCTGTCGCTTCGAGAGAACCTGCTCACTGGCAAAATCCCCCGCGAGCTGGGCGACCTGCCGCGTCTCGAGGTACTCGATCTCCGGGAGAACGACCTGACCGGCGTCATTCCCGCAGAAATCGGGAACCTGTCCCGCCTGCGTAGCCTGTTTCTGCAGCAGAACCGGCTTAGCGGATCGATCCCTCCCGAACTTGGACGTCTTGCGGCCCTGCAGCACCTTGACCTGACATACAATCGCGGCCTGCAGGGCGTTCTTCCTGCCACCCTCACGGCGCTGGAACAGCTTGAGACGCTCCTGCTCTCGGGCACGGGACTGTGCGCGCCTCGCGAGCCGGGTTTCCTCGGCTGGCTTGATGGCTTGGACAATCGGCAGGTGGCCCCGTGCGGCGCCGTGGAGGGATCGGTCGCGTACGTGACCCAGGCGGTGCAATCGGTCGACTTTCCCGTTCCGCTGGTCGCGGGCGACGATGGCTTGCTGCGGGTATTCGTGAGAGCGGAACAGAGCACGGACGAAGGGCTGCCGGACGTCCGCGCGCGTTTCTTCCTGAACGGCGCCGAAACGTACGCGGTCGACATCCCCGCCCAATCCGCGCGCATTCCAACGGAGCTCGAGGAGCGAGACCTCACCCGCTCGGCGAACGCGCGGATTCCGGGCTCGGTACTGCAGCCGGGGTTGGAGATGGTGGTGGAGATCGATCCCGAAGGGACGCTGGATCCCGCGCTGGGCGTCACCGCGCGAATCCCCGAGACGGGGCAGGCTAAGGTGAACGTGCGCGCCGTTCCGGCATTCACCCTGACCGTGATTCCATTCATGGCCGCCTCGGACCCCGATTCTTCGATCCTGGAGTTCACCCGCAACCTGAACGCCGAGTCGGACCTGCTCCGGGACGTGAACCGGCTCCTACCCGTGGCCCGTCTCGATGTGAACGTGCACGAACCCGTGCTGGCGTCGACGATCGAGTTGAACAGCGTGCTCCGGGACACGGAAGCCATTCGAATCACGGAGGGCGGTGCCGGCTATTACGCCGGGCTGGCTCCCCGAACGACCTCGCTGCGTGGCGTGGCGCGCCTGGGTGGTTATTCGAGTTCGAGCATACCTCTGCCGGACGTCATCGCGCACGAACTCGGCCACAACCTGAGTCTCGTTCACGCGCCGTGCGGCGGGGCGGCCGGCCCGGATCCGTCCTTCCCTCAGCGCGATGGTTCCATCGGCGCCTGGGGATTCGATTTCCGGAACGACGTGCTGGTGCCGCCGAATGCTCCGGATCTGATGACCTACTGCGAGCCGCGTTGGGTCAGCGGTTACAACTTCACGAACATGCTCAATTTCCGCCTCAACCGGGCCGGCGGCGCGGCGGACGGCGGCGCGGCGGCCCCGGCGAAATCCCTGCTCCTCTGGGGCGGCGTTGACGAGGAGAACAACCTGTTCCTGGACCCGGCGATGGTCATCGATGCCCCGGCTGTCCTGCCGCGTGCCGGCGGCGCCTACCGGCTGACCGGGCTGACGGCCGACGATCGCGAACTATTCGCGTTGAGTTTCGACATGCCGACGGTGGCCGACGGGGACGGACGCGCTTCGTTCGCGTTCGCGCTCCCTACGGAGCCGGCGTGGTCGGACGTGCTGGCGCGGATCACACTGTTCGGGCCGGAGGGATCCACGACGCTGGACGGCGAGAGCGACCGCCCGGTCGCGATCCTGCTCGACCCCGTGGCCGGGCGGGTGCGCGGCATACTGCGCCACTCGGGAGAAGCCGCGCTGGCGGAAGCGGCGGCCGCCGACCTGGCCCGGGCCGCGGGGGGCCTGGAGGTGCTCTACAGCCGCGGGATTCCCGACGCGGCGGCCTGGAGGCGTTAGCGCAGGTCCGGCGCGCCGCGCGGGCCCACCGGGCCGCGCACTTGCTCCGGGCGCCGGAAGCCGCCTATTTCCGTGGAGAACTGAGGACGCCGAACCAGCCAGGAGGCCGTATGCCCACCCGCCGACGATTCCTCGCCCGCCTCGGGGGCTCCGCCGCTGCCGCGGGGGCCATGACCGTCGTTCCCGCGAAGTGGAGCACCGCGGTCGCGGCGGCCCGCGACCTGTCCCATACCCCGGGCTCCCCGGAGGAGATCGCGCGGGACGAGGAGTTCTGGATCGAGATCCAGAAGGCGTTCACGACCGACCGTTCCCTCGTCAACCTCAACAACGGGGGCGTGAGCCCGACGCCCGCCCACGTGCTCGAGGCGATGAAGCGGGATCTCGACTTCGCGAACCAGATCCCGGTCTACAACGGGTGGCAGATCCTGGAGCCGCAGCGGGAGGGCGTCCGCGCCCGGCTCGCCCGGCAGTGGGACGTGGACCCCGAGGAGGTCGCAATCACGCGCAACGCGTCCGAAGGCCTCCAGATCCTCCAGAACGGGTACGACCTGGAGCGCGGCGACGAGGTCGTGACGACGACTCAGGACTACGGGCGCATGATTACGACGTTCCAGCAGCGCGAGCGCCGCGAGGGGATCGTCATGAAGCAGTTCAAGATCCCGATTCCCGCCGAGGATCCGGCGGAGGTCGTTCGGCTGTTCGAGGAGCAGATCACCGACCGCACGCGGCTCATCCTCATGTGCCACATGATCAACATCACCGGACAGATCCTCCCGGTGCGCGAGGTAGTGGAGATGGCGCGCGGCTACGACATCCCGGTCATCGTGGACGGCGCACATTCACTTGCGCACCATGACTTTACCCTATCCGATCTAAACTGCGACAACTATGCGGTCAGCCTCCACAAGTGGCTCCATGCCCCGGTCGGGACCGGCCTCCTCTACGTGCGGCGGGACAAGATTCCCGAGATCTGGCCGCTGCAGGCCGCGGCGGAGAGCCGCGACGACGACATCCGGAAGTTCGAGGCGATCGGCACGCACCCCGAGGCCAACTTCCTCGCCATCGGGGAAGCGCTCACCTTCCACCAGCTCGTCGGCGGCGAGCGCAAGGAGGCGCGGCTCGTCCACCTGCGGAACTACTGGGCCGAGCAACTCCTCCAGCACGACCGCGTGAGGTTGAACACGAGCCTCAAGCCGGGCTTCGCGTGCGGGATCGCGAACGTCCAGGTCGAGGGGATCGATACGAGCACGCTCCGCAACTGGCTGTGGAACAAACACCGGATCTTCACGGTCGGCATCAACCACGCCGAGTTCACGGGCCTGCGAATCTCCCCATCCACGTACACGACGCTCGAGGAACTGGACCGCTTCGTGGACGCGATGACCCGCGCGATAAAGCACGGCATCCCCGCCTGACGCCGCGCCGGCGCCGGCGACCGAACCGTCCCCGACGTTCCCGCGGGAACGTTCCCGTCGCGACAAGTGCGGTTTCACCGATTCCGTCCTGTGGCACCGACCCGTAGACCCGAGGGGGAGACCTCATGACCGATACTTTCGACATGGCCTTGATCCAGCGCGGGGCGCGGCTCCGCCGCTCGCCGTACTTCGAGGCCACCCTCCGGGACGGCTGCCGGAGCTACACGGTCTACAACCACATGTTTCTCCCGACGCGCTACGACGATCTGCACGTGGAGTACGAGAAGCTCCTGAACGGCGTCACGGTGTGGGACGTGAGCGTCGAGCGGCAGGTGGAGATCACGGGGCCTGACGCCTTCGAGTTCACGAACCTGCTCACCCCCAGGGACCTGTCGAAGTGCGCCGTCGGGCAGGGCAAGTACGTCCTCATCGGCGCCGCGGACGGGGGCATCGTGAACGATCCGGTGCTGCTGCGCCTGGGCGAGAACCACTTCTGGCTCGCGCTGGCGGACAGCGATGTGCTGCTGTACGCGAAGGGGATCGCGCTCAACGCCGGCCTCGACGTCGAGATCTGCGAGCCGGACGTGTCGCCGATGCAGGTGCAGGGTCCGAAGTCAAAGGAGGTCGTGCGCCGGCTGTTCGGAGAGGACGTCCTCAAGCTCCGCTACTACTGGTTCCTGGAGACGGACCTGGACGGCATCCCGGTCGTCGTGACCCGCACGGGGTGGAGCGGCGAGGTCGGTTACGAGATCTACCTCAGGGACGGAAGCCGGGGCGTCGAACTCTGGGACCGTGTGATGGAGGCGGGACGCGATCTGGGCATCTCTCCCACGGGTCCGTCGGACATCCGCCGCATCGAAGCCGGCATCCTCAACTACGGCATCGACATGACGCTCGACACGAACCCCTACGAGGTCGGGCTCGGCTGGCAGGTCGACTTCGAGCAGGAGGGCGACTTCATCGGCCGCGAGGCACTGGCCCGTATCGCCGAGGAGGGGCCCCGGCGGCTCCTCGCGGGCATCGAGATTTCGGGCGCCCCGCTCGACCTGAACATGAACCGCTGGCCGGTGAGCCGGGACGGAGCGGCGATCGGCTTCGTGACCTCGGCCGTCCACTCGCCCCGTCTCGGGCGCAACATCGGCTACGCCCTGGTGCCGGCCGCCTCCGGAGAACTGGGTACGCGCCTCAGCGTGGCGACACCGGACGGAGAACGCGACGCGACGGTCGTGCCCCGGCCTTTCGTGGATCCGGGCAAAGACATCCCGAAGTCCTAGCCGGTCGTGAGGTAGTCGACGAGTTCGCCGAGTTCGTGTTCCCAGCCGCCGACGTTGTCCTGGCGGTCGCTCTCGGTCCGGAAGCCGCTCTCGACCAGGCGCAGGATCGTCCCGCCGCCTTCGCGTTCGATGAGCGACCATTCGACGGTCGTGTTGTAACCGCCCTCGAGCGGGGTCTCGGGCTTCCGGGCCCAGCGCCACACGAGTCGGCGCCCGGCCTCCAGCCACTCGATCGCGATGGCGTACCGCCCGTGATTGTCCCACACGAGCCAGCCCTGTGACCCCTCTTCCGGCGCGAGTCCCTCCACCCGGTCGGGGAACCACGAGCCCAGCCCGTCGGGGTCGGCCAGCGCCACCCACACGCGCGCGGGCGAGGCGTCCAGCTCGATCGTCCGGTTGATCGCTTCGAGTGGAGTCAAACTGTTTCTCGGCTCCCTTGCCGGTCCCAGTTCACGACGAATATCGTCCCACCCCGGTGAAGACGATCATAAGGCGATGATGAGGTTCCGGTCGAACCGACGGCGTGACGGATGGGTGCTGCTGGCGCACCTCCTCCTGATGGGCATCCTGCCCATGCTGGAGGTTTTCCACGACCATCACGCCGTCCCCGTCGCAGAGCTTCACCGCGCCGATGGCGAGTGCGAGCACGAGGGACCTGCGGCAAGCTGCGCCCTCCTCGGACTCGGGTCTGTTCCAGCCGTGCTGGCCACCGCCACGTCGTGGTCGCCGGACTCGTCGACGCTTGCGGCCTCGACATCTCCGGCATCCGCCGCCGATCTGCCCGACGCACCTGCGTCGCCGGTACTTCCCCGGGCACCACCCCGGATCTGATCTCTCACTCCGACATGGTCGTCGGTGCGGGCGCGCGTTGCGCTCCACCGCCCCTCTCACGCCGCGCGCGCTCGAGCCGCGCACATCTGGTGCATGTGCCATCACATGACCGGAAGGAGATCAGATGAGCTTCACCCTCAATGGGCCCGCGTTTTATCCGCGGACGTCACGGCGCCTGTCGACTGTGCGCCGCGGCCTCGCGGCGGTGCCGCTCCTCTCGGCGGCGGCGTGCGGAGGCAACGTCGAAGAGGTGTCGGACGTCGTGCTCGCGCGACACGTCCACACCGACCTCTACGACGCCTACCCCGGCATTCCGTCGCCCGCCGGCGATCGAGTCGTCTTCGCCGACTATGCCGCGGACAAGAGATCGCTGACGGTCTACGACGTAGCGACCGGAGTCGGCCGCGCGGTGACGAGGACGCAGGGGGGACGGTCACGGGTGACCTGGTCGCCCGACGGTTCGCGCGTCGTTTACATCGACCGCCAGTCCGATCGCCACGGTGTCTGGACCCTGGACCCGACGACCGGCCGGGAGACGCGCCTCGTGGATCCCGGGGACGCACGCCTGGACTATCCGCGACTGCTGCCCGACGGGACCGTGACGGCGCTTCGATACGCGGGTGCCGATACGGCGTGGGTCGCGTATGCGCCGGGACCCGACCGCGCGATGTCTTTGGTCGTCGACCGCGCCGGGGGATGGGTCGCGCCCGTACGATCGCCCGACGGGCGCGCGGTGGCATACTTTCGCGCGGCGGGCCGACGCGCGGACCTGACCGTGACGGAGATCGCATCGGGCGAGACGCGTACACTGGCCGCCGACCTCCAGCTCGGATGGGACCGCCGCGTCGAGTGGTCCCCCACAGGCGGCGCGCTCCATCTCGCGGCCGCGGGGATCGACGACTCGCTCTTTGTCGCTTGGCGCGTGCCGCTGGACGGCGGCCCGGCCGAACGGCTGGAGCACGACGGCCGTGACGTGCTCGCGGTCACGCCGCTCGCCGACGGTCGCGTCGCGCTCAGTGCGTACCACACGCGCACCGCGGTGGGCCTCGTGCCGGCGACCGGAGGAGAACCCACCGATGTGACGACGACAGGTTCCACGAGCGCCTTCCTGCCTTCCTGGCACCCCGGCGGGGGGGCGCTGGGATTCATCACGTTTTCCTGGCGGCGCGTTCGCATGCCGATCGACTTCGACCTGGGCGTCCTTGACCTCGATGCGGAGGGCGCCCCGACCGGCACCGTCCGAACGCTCCTCTCGGAGGAGGGCGAAGATTACGGAGCCGCCTGGTCGCCCGACGACCGCTGGCTCGCCTTCCACTCGCACATGGAGGGGAGCGACGACATATGGCTCGTCCCGGTCGGCGGGAGCGAACGACCCACGCGACTCACGCACTTCGGACCGGGTGCGGACACCGGCGAGCCGGATTGGAGCCCCGACGGTCGGACGCTCGCCTTCAGCAGTCACGGCCCACCGCTCGAGGGGAACCCGGGGTCCGTGTACTCGGTCGCCGTCGACCCCGCCACGGGGCGCGCGGCCGCCGACCCCATCCGGGTCCCGCTCGACGGGTTCCGGGGCTATGCCATGGGAGCCCGTTTCTCGCCGGACGGTGAGCGGCTGGCTTTCTACGGACGCTCTTTCGAGGACGGACGCGTCACCGTCTACACGGTGCCGGCAGCGGGTGGAACCCCCACGGCCGTGCTCTCCTTTGTCAACGGCGAGCCGTACAGCGCGCCGGAGTGGAGCGCCGACGGCGCGTCGCTCTTCTACTCGCGCAACGACGGCGTCGGACCCTTTCAGGTGTGGAAGGTGGACATCGCAACCGGGGCGACGGAACAGGTTACGACCGGCACGCTCGGCGCACTCCAGCCGAGCATGAGCCCCGACGGAGGCACGCTCGCCGTTACGATGCGTGAGGCCGCCATCGAGGTCGTCGCGCTCGCCACTCGGAGCACAGGCGCCGACTAGCGGCTAGCCGGCGAGCCAGTCCTCGATCAGGCGGCGAGAGATCGACACGCGACCCGGGAGCCGGAGGCCGATCTCGCGCCGGCGGGCGAAGTCGGCGCGCTCGAACCAGCGCGCATCGACGAGTTCCTGCCGCGCGACGGTCAGTTCGCCGCCCACGCGCTCGGCCCGAAAGCCGAGCATCAGCGACGCCGGGAAGGGCCACGGCTGGGACGAGCGATAGCGGACCGAGCCCACTTCGATCCCCGACTCCTCGCGGACCTCCCGGACGACGGCTTCCGACAGGCTCTCGCCCGGCTCCACGAAGCCGGCCAGCGTGGAGTAGACGCCCTCCGGCCAGATGTCCTTCCGCCCCAGCAGGCAGCGGTCTCCATCGGTCACGAGCACGATGATGGCTGGATCCGTGCGGGGAAAATGCTCCGCTCCGCACGTTTCTTCGCCGCACCGCCGGACGTGCCCACCCTGCGCAGGGCGGGTCGGGCAGCCGCACGTGCCGCAGAAGCGGTGCCGGCGGCTCCAGGTGACGATCGCCCGGGCGTAGGCCAGGAGGGAGCCGTCTCCCTGCCCCAGCATCGCCCCCACGCCGCGGAGATCGAGGAACTCCCCCGCCCCGTCGAGCGGGCTGTCGGAGGGCGGCCCTTCCGTGGCATCCCCGGCGTCGCCGGACACATCGGTGGCGAACAGTGCGCGGCCTCCGTCGTGTCCCCCTTCGAGTCCGAGAAAGATCCATTCCCCGGACGGTTCCGAGGCGGAAGCGGCGACTTCTGGCGGAAGGAGTACCGGCTCATAGGCCAAGCCGTCGGCTTCCGCTCCGGTTTCCCGCGTCGTCTGGACCACGAGGCTGCGTTCGCGCCACACGGGGACGATGCGGGACGAAGGATCGGACAGCCGGTCGGAGAGCCACCGGGGGTCGGCCCGCAGATGGGTGGCGCGGTCGAGGCCGCCGCCCGCGAAGGGGTTCGGTCTCCGGTGGCCCTCCCCCGCCACGCCCGATAAGATCTCGCCGGCCGACATAAGGGGAACGTAGCGGTTTCGAGGGAGAACATGCACAGTTTCGAGGGGACGGCGGGACGGGGTACCCTCCTCACGTTCGATTGTTACGGCACGCTGATCGACTGGGAAGGCGGGATTCTCGCGGCGCTCCGGGCTGCGCATGCGGAGGCGGCCGTGGTCGCTGACGGGCAGCTCCTGGGCGAATTCCACGCGGCCCAGAACCGGCTCAAGACGAGCGAGTACCGTCCCTACCGGCAGTTGCTCACCGAGACCGCGTTGGAAGTCGCGCGCGCGAACGGATGGGATACGTCGGACCAGCTGGCGGCCGGCGTCCCCGCGAGCATCCCCTCCTGGCGGCCCTTCACCGACACGAATCCGGCGCTGGTGCGCCTCGCCGCCGCCGGAGTCACGCTCGGCATCCTCTCGAACATCGACGACGATCTGCTCGCCGGGACGCTGAAGCACTTCGAGGTCGAGTTCGACCTCCTCGGTACGGCCCAGCGGCTGCGCAGCTACAAACCGGCGGCGCCGCACTTCGAGCGCGGGCGGGAGTGGGCCGCGGGCTTCGACCAGTGGTTGCACGTGGCGCAAAGCCTCTTCCACGACGTGGTCGCCGCGACGGCACTCGGAGTCCCCGTGCTGTGGGTCAACCGCAAGAACGAGCCCCGCCCGGACGACGCCGACCCCGTACACGTCGCGCCCGACCTCGCGGCCGCCGCCGCATGGTTCCTGCCCTGAGCGTCAGGGCGATACCGAGTCGTCGTGAAGTCCGCTCGAAAGGACGTCGCGGGTGAAGCGGTGGAGTTCCCGCCATAGCGCTTCGTGCGAGAAGATGTCGTTATGCCCCGCCCCCGGGATCTCGAGCCAGCGGCGGGGTCCCTGGAGCGCCTCGAAGACCTCCCGGCTCTGGCCGGGCGGAATGACCCGGTCCTCCTCGCCGGCGGCCACGAACGTCGGCACCTCGAGGCGCAGCGCCCGCTCCAGCGTGTCGAAACGGTTGTGCACCCAGTCCAGATACCAATCCGGGAGCCACGACAGGCGGTGCCGGGCGATAGCCGCGGTATCCGTGAACGGCCCGAGGAGGACGACGCCGGCCACCGGCCGACTCACCGCGAGTTCCGCCGCCACGGAGCTTCCGAGGGAGTTCCCGAGGGGAAGGAGACGCTCGGGATCGACGCCCCGCTCGTCCACCAGCCACCGGTACGCCGCCCTCGCGTCGGCGTAGAGACCTTCCTCCGAGGGCTTCCCTTCGCTCGCTCCGTAGCCTCGATAGTCGGGCAGGAGGACGTCGAGTCCGAGGTTCGAGAGCGCCGCCGCCACCGTTCCGCGATCTCCCAGGTGCCCGGCGTTGCCGTGGAAGTAGATCGCGGTTCCGCGCCCTTCCGGTGGGTCCGCCGGAAACCACCACGCGTGCAGTTCGATCCCGTCCTCGGTCGGGATGCGGACCTCCGTGGCCTGCGGGAATCCCCAGTATCGCGGATGGGTCTCGTGCGGCTGCAGCGTCTCCGGATAGAAGACGAAGAAGGGGACGATCCGGGGCATGAAGAGACGGACGACGGCCATCAGGCCGACGAGGGCGACCACGACGATGAGGAGTTCCACGAGCGGGGGCCGGCGGCGGCGGACGGTCGGGGTCAGCGGCCGGGGACGGACGACGCCGCGGCGAGGCTCTCGGTCCAGCGCGCGTACACGTCGGGGCGCCGGTCGCGCCAGAACAGCCGGCGGGCGGTCGAGGTCGCGCACCGCGAGAGGTCCACGTCGGCGTAGAGCATCGCCTCTTCTCCTTCCGGCGCCCGCGCGAGGACGACGCCCTCCGGATCGACGACGAAGGACTCTCCGGCGAAGGTGAGGCGGGGCTCCGCGCCGACGCGGTTGGCCAGCGCCGCGAAGTAGCCGTTCTGGAACGCCGCCACGCGCAACTCGGCCTCGAACAGCCCCTCGGGCCACTCTCCGACCGCGCCCGCCTGCGGGATGACGACGAGCTGCGCCCCACGTTCCCCGAGGCGCCGCATGTACTCGGGATAGTGGCGGTCGTAGCAGATCGCGACCCCCACGCGTCCGACGGCGGTGTCGTAGACGAGCGCGTCGGTGTCGCCCTTCGCGTAGTAGTGCTGTTCGTGGAAGCACGCGTACTCGGTGATGTGCATCATCCGCGTCACCCCGAGCAGCGAGCCATCCGCGTCGAAGACGGGGGTGCTGTCGTAGCACCGTCCGTCGGGCCCGAGTTCGTACTGGTTGAACACCGTGACGAGGCCGAGTTCGGCGGCGCGCGCCGCGATTCGGTCGCAGGTCGGACCCGGGATCGGCTCCGCGATCTCCGCGGCGCCGGGGTCGTCCGGCCGCTGCGGGAAGAAGCGGTCGATCGCGAGTTCGGGGAACGCCACGAGATCGGCGCCCTCCGACGCGGCGCGTCCCATCGCGTCGAGCGCGCGTTCGAGGTTGCGGGCGCGGTCGGGTCCCGCCGATTGCTGTACAAGTGCGATTTTCATCGGAGGATTGTCGGCGCGCGCGCCGGGACCCGCAACGGGGGTCCGCTTATCGCGTCGGTGAGCGTTAGTATGCACGCATGTGCGGACGATTCAGCCTTCAGACCCCGGTCCCGGACCTGGCTGAACTCTTCGAGGCCGATCCTTCGCGGCTCGAGGAATGGTCCGCCCGCTACAACGTGGCGCCCACGGACGAGGTCATCGCGCTCAGGCGGGGCGCCGCCGGACGAGAGCTCGTTCCCCTTCGCTGGGGGCTGATCCCGAACTGGACCGAGGATCTCGCGTCACTCCTGCCGCTGATCAACGCCCGCTCCGAGTCGCTCGAAACGAGGCGCGCGTTTCGAGACCTCGTGATCGACCGGCGCTGCGCCATCCTCGCCGACGGCTTCTACGAATGGCGGAAGGAGGGCGGTCTGAAGCAGCCGTACTTCATCCGGCGCCGGGACCGGAAGCCGATGGCGCTCGCGGGCCTGTGGGACGTGTGGCGGGGACCGGACGGCAGGATCCCCTCCTGCACGATCGTCACGACGGACGCGAACGCGCTGCTCGAGCCGCTCCACGACCGCATGCCGGTCATCATCGAGGGCGAGGGCGCGCAGATGTGGCTCGATCTCGACATCTCCGAGCGCACCATGGAACCGCTCCGGCCGTTCGCCGAGGAGGCACTGGAGGTGTTCGCGGTCAGCCGCCGGGTCAACCGCGTCGCCGTGGACGATGCGGCGTGCGCGGAGCCGCGCAGCGCCCCGATCCGGGAGGCACCGGGCTGGCGCGAGCGCCCCCCGGTGGGCGACGCGCCCCCCGACCAGCTCGGGTTCTTCTGACGCCGGAAGCCGGCGACGCACTGCTAGAAGTTGGCGACCAGCGCGATCGTCAGCGTGGAGTCGAGCTTGTGGCGCGGAACGAGGACCGTCTCCCCGGTCGGGGCCCCTCCGGGCTCCTCCAGCGGCGCCCGCGTCAGGGCCGGCGCGTTGTCCCACGCGAGCCGGAGCCCCGTCTTCACGGCCAGGGAGCTGTTGATGTCGACCGCCAGCGAGTTGGCGAGGTCGGCGCGGAGGTCCGCCGCATCCGTGAGGTTCTCGTCCAGCGTCAGCGTGCTCTCGAGGTTGGCCGTCTCCGTCAACTGGCGCCGAAAGTTGGTGGAGACGCGGATGCCTCCGAAGCTCGAACTCTTGTCGGGGTCATCGACGACATCGTCCTGGACGGTGTACGTGAACCCGTAGTCGCTCTTGAGCCGGGTCGTCTCGGTATCGATCCACATGTTCCCGATGCCGCCCACCAGGGAGAGCTTGCTCTCGTACCCGGCGAAGGTGTTCCGCTCCCAGCCGGCGCCGGTCGTGAGGTGGACGTGATCCGAGAACGAACGCTCGAATTCGCCACGCGCGAAGTAGTTCTCGGCCGTCGGCTCGGGATCGGCATCGCTCGTCACGGTGAAGTTGTCCGGAGTCCCAACGGCGACGCGCCGGGTCGTACCGGACTCGGTTCGGAGACCTCCCGCGGTCAGCGACAGTTCTCCCCCGCCCCATTCGCGGCGGGCGCCGCCGCCGAGGCCGAACGTGCGCACGGTGGAGTTCCCCGAAGTGAAGAGCAGGCTCAGTTCCGCGCTGTAGGACCAGCGGATCTCCGTCTCTTCTTCTTCCTGTAGTTCTTCCTGGAGCGACGCGACGGGCGCGGCGATCGTCCCCGCCGCCAGCAGCATGATCCACGACTTCATGTTCTCCACCCCCAACCACCGTGATCGGTATGAGAAATGGCGACCAAGGCTAGCCAGACGCGCTTCGCCGGGCCAGCTTCTTCAGACCGTTCTATCCGTCCCCCTTCGAGGAGTTCCAGAGGCATGTCCATGTCAGACAGGTTCCCGGTCTTCAACAGCAGGCTTCGCGGCCGCCAGCTCCTCGCCGGCGCCTTCGTGGCCGTATTCCCGCTGCCCCTCGTGGCGGCCCAGGACGCGCAGATCTCGGCGATCGAGGCGCGCCGGGACCATTACGGGAGCGTGGCGCGCCAGATCTGGGAGTGGGCCGAGGTCGGCTACCAGGAGGAGCAGAGTTCCGAGCTGCTGAAGGGTGAACTCGAAGCCGCGGGGTTCTCGGTCGAGTCCGGCGTCGCCGACATGCCCACGGCCTTCGTGGCGAGCTACGGCTCCGGAGGCCCGGTCATCGGGATCCTTGCCGAATACGACGCCCTGCCGGGCATCTCCCAGGACGCGGTTCCCGAGCGCTCCCCCATCATCGCCGGAGGCGCGGGCCACGCGTGCGGACACCACCTGTTCGGCGCGGGCTCCGTCGCGGCCGCCATCGCGGTAAAGGAATGGCTGGAAGAGACGGGACACGAGGGGACGGTCCGGCTCTACGGCACACCGGCGGAGGAGGGCGGCGCGGGGAAGGTGTACATGGTGCGCGCGGGCCTGTTCGAGGACGTGGACGTGGCGCTGCACTGGCATCCCGGCGCGCAAAACAGCGCGAGAGTGGGGCGCTCGCTGGCCAACAAGTCCGCGAAGTTCCGCTTCTCGGGGTATTCGGCGCACGCCGCGGGGGCGCCGGAGCGGGGGCGGAGCGCGCTCGACGGGGTCGAGGCCATGAATCACATGGTGAACCTGCTGCGCGAGCACGTCCCGCAGGAGACGCGCATCCACTACGTGATCACGCAGGGCGGATTCGCGCCCAACGTCGTGCCGGACTTCGCCGAGGTCTACTACTACGTGCGGCACCCGGACGCTCCCATGGTGCTCGAACTGTTCGAGCGCGTGGCGCGCGCGGCCGAGGGCGCGGCGCTGGGCACCGGGACCGAAATGGAATACGAAGTGATCCACGGGCTCTACGATCTGGTCCCGAACGTCGCGCTAGGCACGGTGATGGACGCGAACCTTCGCAAGGTCGGAGGCGTGGAGTACACGGAGGCCGAACAGGCCTTCGCCCGGAAGATCCAGGCCACGTTCGAGGGCGGTCCCTCACGGCCGCTGGGCTCCGAGGGCGAGATCGAGGAGTTCGGGGTCGACCCCGCGGGCGGCGGATCGACCGACGTCGGCGACGTGAGCTGGGTCGTGCCGACGACGGGGCTGTCGACGGCCACCTGGGTGCCGGGCACGTCGGCGCACAGCTGGCAGGCTGTGGCGGCCGGGGGCACCGACATCGGGACGAAGGGGATGATCGTCGCGGCGAAGACGCTCGCCCTGACGACGATCGAACTCTTCCAGTCGCCCGACGTGATCGCCGCGGCGTGGGAGGAGCTGAGGGCGCACCGTGGCGCGGACTTCGAGTATTCCGCGCTGCTGGGCGACCGGCCGCCGCCCCTCGACTACCGCCGCTAGGTCTTGACCGCCAGGCTCCGGGCCGGCAAGCCCGGAGCTGACGGCTGGTCCCTCACCCGGCCTAGTTCTTTCGCGGCGAAAGGCGGTCGACCAAGTCGCTCATCCAGCGGCCCGCCAGATCCTTGCAGCCAAGCCCGAAGGCGAGGGCCAGGCCGAAGCCGATGGCCGCGAGGATGATCAGGAAGGCGTCGCCCACGAACTGGACCTGAACCTGCTGCAGGGCCACGACCACGGCGAAGATGATGACGACGACCTGTGCGAACTGCCCCAGCACCTGGGCTTGCGCGATGCCCGCGTTGCTGGCCACGGCGCGGACCGTCGCCCCGAGGAAACCGGCAGCCAGGATTCCGAGAATCAGCACGACGATGGCCGTCACGATCGTGGGCAGGAAGCCGACGAGTCGCTGAAGCAGCTCGGCGGTGGCGGTGAGCTGCAGCGCGTTCAGCGCCGCCACCAGCACGACGAGCATGACGATCCAGTAGGCCAGGGCTCCGACCAGCTGGGAGAACGTGCGCTCGATGCCTCCCCTGGCCAGCATCTCCGCCAGTTGGATCCTCTCTGCCACGCTGTCCGCCTTCACCGCCCCGAGAAGCCGGACGAGCCCCGTCTTGATCAGCTTGGCGACGATCCAGCCAACGATCAGAATCGCCAACACGGCCAACAGGTTGGGCAGGAACCCGACCAGTTGATCGACGAAGACACGGATCGGCTCGAGCAGTATCGCGTCCCAGTCCATTTCCATGGTTCCCTCCATCGCGAAAAACGGTTGCTGATCAGCGCCGCGTCGTTACCCGCGGCTCCATTTATTCACGACGACTCGGGGGGCGGCCTCCGCCCGGGCCGATAGAGGATTCTAGAATGACGAGCGGGAGTCCGTGCCACCAGCCCGACACCGCCGTCCGGCCACGGTCCGGAGTGACGGAAGCCGGCCGCCGGGAGCTGTCAGCGGGCGAGCACGGCACCCTCGGCGTCGACCCGGGCACGGGGGATCCGGCGCAGGGCGTCGAAGTCGTCGGGAGACAGGGCGATGACCGGCGGGGCGCGGTCGTAGAGCTGAGCGGCGACGATGGCGGCGAGCGCGAGGAAGGTGTCGGGGCCGCGGGTCAGGAGTGCCGCCGGTGCGGTGCCGCGGCGGATGGCCTCGAGGAGGACGGCGGTCGTCGTGCTGGAGCCGCGGGTCGCCGGAATGGCCAGGATGCGGCCGGCGCCGCTGTGGCCGGCCAGCGGATGGCGCCGGTCGATGATCTCCCCGGTCTCCGCGTCGTAGCCGCCCCAGAAGCTCAGCGGCTCGGACGAGTAGAGGACGGCGCCTTCCGCAGCGCCCGCGACGAGCGCGCGGCCGGTCAGCGGAGCGGAGCCCGACGCGGCCGGCCGATCGCTCACGGCTCGGCGGTCCACGCGCTGTCGTCCCGCGTGACGCGGCCGGCGACGGCCGACTCCACGCAGTCCGCCAGGCTCCCGAAGGCGACGGCGCGCTCGAGCAGGCCCGGCGTGTACCAGGCGTACTTGGCGGAGTTGGTCATGAGCCGCCGGATGCTCGCCGGCAGCATCGGCGTCGTCAGGATGCAGGTGTCGACGGTCAGCTCTCCTCCGAACGCTTCGATCGCGTCGAGGTAGCCCGCCTTCGCCGCCAGTTCGCGGACGGCTCGCCCGGTCGTGATCAGCAGCCGCACCCCGGGGTGACGTCGCCGGCTGTCGACGAGCCGCGCCAGGGCCGCGAATTCCGACAGCGAGAAGTGCGGACTCCCCAGCACGACGAGGTCGAGGCCGTCCGCGTCCGACAGTCCCGAGCCGAGTTCATCCCGCGCCGCCCGCAGCGCCGCGGGCCCCGGCCGCAGCCGGGTCGCCGGTTCCCTCCCCTGGAACGCCGCGTCCAGATCCGGCGCCTCCGGCGTGAGGCCGGCCCAGTGGAACAGGCCCACCGCGCCCGAGGAGGCCATGGCGGCCCCCAGCGCCTTCAAGTCGTCCTCTCCCGGCCGGTCCCGAAGTCCGTCGAGCACCGGAATCCGCCCCTCCACGCGCAGACCGATCCAGTGTCCCAGCACCGGATACAGCGCGGGCTCCTCCGCGAGCCGCCGCGGGACGCCGGAGAGGTCGACGAGCACCTGCCCCGCCCGATTCCCGGTCAGGTGGAGCCCCGCCGCCGGGGCCCGGCCCGTGACCGCACAGCAGATGTCCAGCAGGTCCGGATAGCGCTCCGTGCGCGCGCCCAGCACCGAGTTCGCGAACACGATCGCGCTCGACTCGCCCCACGCGACCTGCTCCCCGACGCCCGGACGCGGCTGGGTCTGGTAGGGCGCGCACGTCCAGGTGGGCGCGCAGCCCATGGCCTCGTACGCCTCCATCTGGCGCCGCGCCGGCGCGGCCCAGGATTCGGCCACGTCCCACTCCCGCCAGCCGTGTTCGTCCACGCCCGACACGTTGAGCGTCGTCGGCACCCGCACCCGCGCGCCGCCGTCCGCCAGCCGCTCCGCGAATTCGAGCGTGGCAGGTCCCTGGTAGAGCGATGAATCGATGTGCGCCGCCGTGATATCGAGCAGTTCCCGAGCCCCGACGACCTCGGCCATGCGGGCGAGGATCGACATCGCGAGCCGCGTACCCTCCCCCTCATCTCCCCGCAGGAGAGCGACGTCTCCCGGTTCGAGCCGGACGCCCGTCATCCCGCCGTGTTCCATCCGGCGGTGTTCCGTCCCATCTTCCGTCCAACCAATCCAGGAGCTTGAAGCCCACGGATCCGACCATGCGCATCGTTTATTTCCTTCCCGGACCGATGTCCCGCGGCCCCCTCGGGCCGGAGGAACTCGTCCGGCGCCAGGCCTTCCTCAACGAGCATGCCTTTCACGGGACGGAAGCCGTCGTTCGCGAGACGGCGAACGGCCCCGCCTCGGTCGAGTCGTCCGCCGAGGAGTATCTTTCGGTGCCGGGCATTCTCGAAGCGGCGCCGCATCTCGAGGCGGAGGGGTTCGACGCGATGATCATCGGGTGTTTCGGCGATCCCGGCCTCGCGCCGGCCCGTGAACTCGTCGATTTCCCCGTCATCGGCCCGGGCCAGGCGGGGGCGCTCGCCGCGGCGCAAATGGGACAGCGGTTCGCGATCATCACGGTCGTGGACGAAGTCGTGCCCGCGATCCGCCGTCAGATGCGGGGCTACGGCCTCGAAGGGCTGGTGGCGGACATCCGGGCGGTGGACGTCCCGGTGCTCGAACTGCGGCAGCGCGCGGAGCAGGTGCTCGAGACGCTCGAAACGGAGGCTCACGCGGCGCTGCGCGCCGGCGCCGATACGCTGGTGCTCGGCTGTATGACGATGGGATTCCTCGACGTAGCGCGGAAGCTCGGCGAGCGCCTCGGAGTGCCTGTCATCAACCCGGTGCTCGCCGCGCTCAAGGCCGCGGAATCGTTCGCCGCCACCGGCGTGCGGCCGTCCCCGCGTGCCTATCCCCCGCCCCGCAAGGAGATCGCCCCGACTCCCGTCTGACGCGGGGCTGCGCGTCAGGGCCGGATGACGCCGACGCCGTCCTCGATCGTCATCGTCGTTCCGAATTCGGCGGAGAGCTTCGCGAGACCCTCGAGGATCTCCTGCCCGAGTGCATCGTCCGCCATCATCGGCCGCCCGCGCACCGGGCGCGGCAACTGCCAGCCCATGGTGATCGGGTGGAGCTGGATCTCCTTCAGTTTCCCGTCCTCGTACTCGACGACGGGGACGACGCTCTCCCAGAACCCCTTCCCCGCCGGGAACGAAGACGCACCGGCCCGCTCGATCCGCACATCCTGGAACCGGCCCGGAAGGTCCTCGTACCCCAGCCCCTGGGCCTCGTAGTTGTCCTGCGGCTGGAACTCGATCGTCTCGTTCTGCATGGCGAAGTTCGCCAGCGAGTAGAAGATCGGCTTGCCCTGGTACATCTCGACTGCGCGCAGGATGTGGGGGCCGTGGCCCACGAACATGTCCGCGCCCGCTTCGACGACCGCCCGGGCGACATCCACGAGGAAGTCGGCCGGCACCTCGCGGCGATCCGCGCCCTCGTGCGAGTGGCTCGTGACGATGACCCACTCGGCCTGCCGCTGCGCTTCCTTCACAACTTCGATGATCTCCGCCAGATCCCCGGCGTGCGGCACCGTCTTCACTCCCGGCTTCGATCCTTCCATGAAGGTCATGCCGCCGAAGTTCAGCCGCGGGCCGGAGCCGCCGCCGCGCCCCGCCACCGAGAGCGCGTCCCGGAGGCCTGCCATCTGGTCGGCGGTCACCGTCACGTGCCGCTCGTACCGGATCGGGCTCAGCCCCGGACGCCCCCGCACGTCCGGCCGCTGGTGGCCGGCCCGCATCGCGTCGGCGAAGGTCGAGGCGATCGAGATCAGCGCGACCCGCCCACCGGGCGTGTCCACATAGGCCGGGGCCCGCGCCCGCGCGAGGTTCTCGCCGAATCCGGCGACGGCGAGGCCGGCCGCCTCCGCCGCCGCCACCGTGCGCCGCGCACCGCCGGCGCCGAAGTCCATCGTGTGGTTGTTCGCCAGGCTCACCATGTCGAAGCCGAACCAGGCGAGTTCGTGCGCGATTTCCGGTTCCGCCCGCATGTACGTGCCGCCGCTGGCCGCCGCGGGGATCACGTCGTCCTCGTAGTCGTGGAACAGGATTTCGAGGTTCACGAACGCGGTGGTCGCGCTCTCGATGATGTCTCGCAGGGCGAGGAACTCGGGCTCCCGATACGGAGACATCTTCCGCGAGATGATCGCGTCGCCCGCGAGGGCGATGGACATGTTGCCGCGCGCGTCCTCGAACGCCTGCGCCTCGAGCGATGTCGGCGTGGCGAGGGCGGTGCCGGCCGCGAGGGCGAGGCCGGCCGCGAGACCAGCCGCGATGCCGGCGAACGTGAGGGACGACAGCGGAAGTCGATTCCGGCGCATGAGTGCCTCCGATGAGCTTGTCTGCGTGCGCTTTTGCTTGTGCGGTTCGCATCCGGGCCGACAGATTCGACCGTATGGACTACAACATGCTTTTCCCGACTGCGGCCCGCCACGGCGCCGGGGCTGCCAGAACCCTCATCGTGGCCGCCGCGCTTCTCGCCGGCGGCGGATGGACCGCGGGATCTGCGGACGCGCAGAGCTACGACCTCATCATCCGGGGCGGCACCCTCGTCGACGGTTCCGGGAGTCCGGCCCGGGCGGGGGACGTCGCGATCGACGGCGGACGGATCGCGGCCGTGGGCGACCTCGGCGCGGCGAGCGCCGACCGCGTCATCGACGCGGACGGGCTGCACGTGTTCCCCGGCTTCATCGATACGCACTCTCACGCAATGCCGGCGCTGTTGCGCGACGAACTTCGCACCGCGCGGCCGCTTCTCGCGCAGGGGATCACGACGATCTTCGCGAACCCCGACGGCGGCGGCACGATCGACTTCGCCGACCAGCGGGCGCGGATCAGGGACCCGGGCGTCGGAGTGAACGTGGGACAGCTGGTCGGGCACGGGAGCGTCCGCCGCGCGGTCCTCGGGATGCAGGCGCGCGAGGCCACTCCCGAGGAACTCGACCGCATGCGGACGATGGTGCGCGACGGGATGGACGGCGGCGCCTTCGGGCTCTCCTCCGGCCTCTACTATTCGCCGGGGTCGTACGCCCCCACCGGCGAGGTCGTCGAACTCGCGAAGATCGCGGCCGGGTACGGAGGCGTGTATCAGAGCCACATCCGCGACGAGTCGGACTATTCGATCGGCCTGCTCGGGGCCGTGGACGAAGTCATCGAGATCTCGCGTGGCTCCGGCATCACGGGCGTCGTCACGCACATCAAGGCGCTCGGCCCCCGCGTCTGGGGCGAGTCAGCCGAGGTCGTCCGCCGCATCGAGGCCGCCCGCGCGGAGGGTCTCGCGGTCTACGCGGACCAGTATCCCTACGGAGCCTCCGGCACGAGCATCATCGGGGCCCTCGTCCCGCGCTGGGCCCTCGCGGGCGAGGGCGGCGATCTGTACGCGCGCATCGAGGATCCCGGCGAGCGCGCCCGGCTCGTGCCGGAGATGTGGGAGAACCTCGACCGCCGTGGCGGCGCGGATCGGCTCATGCTGCAGGGCGGTCCGCACGGGGGCCGGACGCTTGCCGACGTCGCCGAGGAACGCGGGATGGACGCGATCGAAACCGCGCTCGCGTTGCTCGTGGAGGCCCGTGGAGGCGGAGGAGGCGGCACCGGCCTCACGTCCTTCAACATGAACGACGAGGACATCGAGCGCTTCATGACGCAGCCCTGGATGATGACGTCGTCCGACGGTTCGCTCTGGGTGCCGGGCGAAGGACACCCGCACCCGCGCGGCTTCGGCGCCTTTCCGCGGCGGATCCGCAAGTACGTGCTCGAGGAAGGCGTCACCACGCTCGAACAGGCGATTCACGCCATGACGGCGCTGCCGGCCCGCGTGTACGGCATCGAAGGACGCGGCGTCCTGGAACCCGGCGCGGTCGCCGACGTCGTCGTCGTGGACCTCGAACGGTTCCGCGACACCGCCGAGTACGACGACCCGCACGGTCTCGCCGAGGGGGTCGAGTACTCCCTCGTCAATGGTACGCTCGCGATCGACGAGGGCCGCTTCACGGACGCGCTCGCCGGCGAAGCGATCGTCAAGACGCGATAACTCAGGAGCAGACATGCGATTCTCCGTCCCGATGACCGGAACACGAACCGCCCTCGCACCTCTGGCCGCCGTCGCCGCCCTCGCGTGGCCCCTTGCCGCGCAGGATGGCGCGGGCACCGGTGAAGTTCCGGCCGGCGTCCGGAACCCGGCCCCGGCCGCGGACACCGTCGACCCCAGCCTCTTCGGCGGCCTCTCCTTCCGCTTCGTCGGCCCCTCGCGCGGCGGACGCGTCACGGCGGTGGAGGGCCACCGTTCCCATCCCCACACCTTCTACCAGGGGGCAACGGGCGGAGGCGTGTGGAAGACGACGAACTACGGGATGACGTGGGAGAACATCTCCGACGGATATTTCCGGTCTCCCTCCATCGGCCACATCGAAGTCGCGGACTCGGATCCGGACGTCATCTACGTGGGGACGGGCTCGGACGGCATCCGCTCGAACATCATCATCGGAAAGGGCATCCATAAGTCGACGGATGCGGGAGAGACCTGGGACCACGTCGGACTCGAGGACGCGGGCCAGATCCCGTCCGTGAAGGCCCACCCGGACAATCCGGATCTCGTCTATGCGGCGGCGATGGGGAACCCGTTCATCAACAATGAGACGCGAGGCGTCTATCGTTCCTCGAACGGCGGCCTCGACTGGGAGCGCATCCTCTTCACCTCGGACTCCGTCGGGGCGGTGGATCTCGAATTTCATCCGGCGGATCCCGACGTCATCTACGCCGCGATGTGGCGGGCGCAGCGGCATCCGTGGTCGATCATCTCCGGCGCCAGCGACGAAGACGGGATCTGGAAGACGACGGACGGGGGCAACACGTGGCGGCGGATCACGGCCGGGCTCCCGGACGGCCTCATCGGCAAGGTCGACTTTTCCGTCTCGGCCGACATGCCCGACCGGGTGTACGCGCTCGTGGAGGCGCCGGAACCGATCGAGGGCCTGTACCGCTCGGACGATGCGGGAGAGACGTGGGAGCTGATCAACGACGACCCTCGGAATCAGCTCATGCACCGTCCGTTCTACTTCACGAACGTGATCGCGGACCCGACGGACGGGGATGTCCTCTATGTCCTGAACCTGTCCACCTGGAAGTCGACGGACGGGGGGGAGACCTTCAGTACGATCCCGAACGTGCACGGGGATGACCACGATCTGTGGATCAACCCGGACGACCCGCGGGTCATGGTGCACGGGAGCGACGGGGGCGGCGTCGTGACTCTGGATGGCGGGCAGACGTGGTCGCCCGTCAACAACCAGCCCACCGCGGAACTGTACCAGGTCGATGTGGACGACCGCTTCCCGTACTGGCTCTATGCGGGCCAGCAGGATGACTCGTACACGGTCGCGGTGCCGAGCCGGCAGCCCTCGCTCTCCGCGCCCGGCGGGCCCGACGCGTACTGGCGCTCGCCGGGCGGCTGCGAGACGGGTCCCGCCGTCCCGAAGCCGGGCGATCCCGACGTCGTGTACGCGAACTGCAAGGGGCGCTTCGGGGTCTATAACCAGCGCACCGGACAGGAGCAGCAGTACTACGTCGGCGCGGTGAACATGTACGGCACGAACCCCGCCAACCTTCCCTACCGCTTCCAGCGCGTCGTGCCCATCGAGGTCTCGCCGCACGATCCGGAGCTCGTCTATCACGGCTCGCAGTACGTGCACCGGACGACGGACGGAGGCCGCACGTGGGAGCGGATCTCGCCGGACCTCACGGCGTTCCCGCCCGAGCGGCAGATGGTGTCGGGCGGGCCCATCACGCGCGACGCGACGGGAGAGGAGCACTATTCCACGCTGTACGTGATCGAGGCCTCGCCGCACGACCCGGACGTGATCTGGACGGGGGCGAACGACGGCCCGGTGTACGTGACGCTCGATGACGGGGAGTCCTGGGAGAACGTGACGCCGGCGGACATGCCGCCGGAGGGCCGCATCAACTCGATCGACATCTCCCGACACGATCCGGACAAGGTGTACGTGGCCGGATACCGCTTCCTGCTCGGCGATTTCCAACCCTACGTCTACCGGACGGACGACGCGGGGGAGACGTGGACGCGTCTCACCGATGGGACGAACGGGATCCCGGCGGACGTGCCCGTGCGGGTCGTGCGCGAGGATCCGGACCGCGCGGGCCTCCTGTACGCGGGGACGGAGTTCGGGCTCTTCATCTCCTTCGACGACGGGGTGACGTGGCAGTCGTTCCAGCTCGATCTCCCGTTGACGCCCGTGACGGACATCGAGGTGTACCGGCAGGACCTGGCGCTGTCGACGATGGGCCGGGGGTTCTGGGTGCTGGACGATGTCACGCCGCTGCACGAGATCGGCGCGGACGGATCGGTCGCGGAAGGGGGCGGGGCGCACCTGTTCGAGGGCCGGCCGCAGTACCGCACGCGGCCCGGTCGGAACTCGGGCTTCGAATGGGCCTCGAATACGGCGCGGCCGGACTACCGCGGCGCGGGCGCGGACATCAGCTACTGGATCTCGCCGGACCTTGGACCCGACGAGACGGTGCGGATCGAAATCCTCGATGCGGCCGGCGAGGTGATCCGCTCCTACGCCAGCGGCGGGGGCGGCGGCGCGGCCCGCGCGGGGGGATCGGCGATGCAGCGCATGGCACCGCGCGGCGGGGCCATGCGTGGGGTCTCCTCGGCGCCGGGCATGCACCGGCTGCGCTGGGACCTGCGCTCGCAGGGCGAGGGCCGCGGCGGGCCGGTCGTGCCGCCGGGCGAGTACACGGTCCGCCTCTCGGCGGGCGACGTGGCGGCCGAGACGGGGCTCGAACTGCGGATCGACCCGCGAGTGGCGGCGGAGGGGGTGACCGTGGCCGACCTCGAGGAGCAGTACCGCTTCAACCGCGCCGTGCGGGAGACGATGGCGGAGGCTCGTGAGGTCGCGGGCGGCATCGACGACCTGCGCGAGCGCATCGCGGAGGCGCGCGCGGACGCCGGCGGCGGCCGCAACGAGACGCTCGGCGAACTTGCCGCGGAGCTGGACGAACTCGATGCCCGCGTGAGCGACGCGGAGGGCAGCTATCCGCGCCCCATGCTCCTCAGCCAGCTCAACTACCTCGCCGGCATGACCGGACGGGCCGACCAGGCGCCGGGCGCCGACGCCTACGAGCGGCACGAGGAACTGCAGGAGGAAGTGCGGGCGGTGAGCGAGTGGCTGGAGGCGCTGGTGCGACGGCTGACTGCCGCCGACTGACCCTCCTCCGACGGATCGCGACCTGAGGTAGCGGATGTTCGACATCAATCTCATCGCGCACCCGCTGAGGGGTACGCCCTTCGGCGCGGCGCTCGACCTGTGCCTGATCCTGGCCGCGGTGTGCATCCCGGCCGCGATCCTGACGCGCGACTACTCCTGGGTGGACCGCCTGTGGAGCCTGTGCCCGCCCGTCTACTGCCTGATCGTGGCGGCGGAGCTGGACTTCGCCTCGCCGCGCGTGAATCTGATGACCCTGCTCGTCGTGCTCTGGTCGGCGCGCCTGACCTTCCATGGCCTGCGCAAGGGGGTATTCCGGCCGGGACACGAGGACTACCGCTGGATCGCGGTCCGGGAGAAGCTCGGGCCGATCCGGTTCCAGCTGCTCAACCTCACCTTCATCAGCTTTGGGCAGATGCTGCTCATCTGGTGGTTCACCTCCCCGGTGCACCAGGCGGCGGCGTGGAGCGAGACGCCGCTCGGCTGGCTGGATTTTCTGACCGCCACGCTGTTCCTCGTGCTCTTCGTCGGCGAGGCCGTGGCCGACGAGCAGATGTGGCGCTTCCAGCAGGACAAGAAGCGGCGGATCGCGGCGGGGGAAGATGTCGCGCAGCCCTTCATTACTACGGGACTCTTCCGCTATTGCCGCCATCCCAACTACTTCTGCGAACTGGGCATGTGGTGGGTGTTCTACCTGTTCGCCGTCGCGGCATCGGGAGAGGGGCTCCACTGGACGGGCCTCGGCTTCATCCTGCTCACGGCGCTGCTCATCTCGTCCATGCGCCTCACCGAATCGATCTCCGCCTCGAAGTACCCCGCCTACCGCGACTACCAGGCGAGCACCCCGGCGCTGATCCCCGGAGTCCGTCTTCGAAGGACGTACCACTCTCCCACATAGCGGATCGGGGACAACTCTCCGGGCGGTATCAGCTGTCCCAGCAACGTCCGAGCGGTGCCCCCGCGGGACATCGAGATCACATCCGGGCAGTGAGGTGGTACCATGCCCCGTGCTTGCAGCCCCATCTGCCGCGTTGCTGCCGTCACCTTCGGGCTCGCGGCAGCGGGCCGAGGCGGCGGGCCCGTCGCCGCCCAGGCCGCCGCCACTGACATCCCGATCTCTCCCGTTGCCGAACCAGCATTCACGGTCGGCGTGGCGGAAGGCGCGGCGTGGGAGATGTTCGGCTACGTCTCCGACGTCGCCTTCGACGCCGACGGCACGCTGTTCATCCTCGACGACCTCGCCGGACACATTGTGGTCATCGATTCGGCGGGTGACTTCGTCCGAACGATCGCAAACAAGGGCGATGGACCCGGCGAACTCGTCCAGCCGATCGCAATTGCCGTTCTGCGCGATGGCCGAATCGCCGTCAACGACATCGGAAAACCGGGCATCCAGCTCTTCCGCCGTGACGGCGAGTTTCTCGATGGTGTTCCGTTCGGTCCCGTCGAGGGCATGCCCGGATCGCCGATCTACGCCCTGCCGGACCACAGTCTCCTCTCCCCCGAACTGATCGGCTTTTCGGCCTCCACCATGACTGGAGCGGACGAGGGTCGGCCGATCACGCGCTTCCGGCTCGACGGAAGCCGTGACGTCTTCTACGCCGCCTGGGACGATCCCCCTCCGCCGGGATTCGAGAGTGGCGAAGGAGCTCCGGGCGCCAGGATCGTGACGAGTCCGATTGAGGCCTTCACCTTGCCGTTGAGTCTTGGCGTACTGCGCGATGGTCGCATCGCGCTGGCCGATTCGATCGGTTACAGGATCAAACTCCTGGATGCGTCGGGTCGCGTGACGGACCTCCTTGAGCGGCCTCTGGCTCCGGTCCCGGTGACCGGCGCAATCCGCGACGCCGAGCGCCAGCGCCGTCTCGAGGCGCTCCGCTCCCGCGATGGTGGGACCGCGTCTGTGCAGCAGGTGGGCGGACCCCCCGGTGCCGTCAGTCCGGAGGCGCGGCGAAACGCGATGCGAGAGGCCCTGCGCCGAACGGGAGATCGCATCCGCGATATGGTCTTTCCGGCAGAGATTCCAGTTATCGCGAACGTTGCCGTGGACTGGAACGATCGCGTTTGGATCCAGCGGTCGGCGCCGCCGGGCGAAACCGGTCCAACAGACGTTCTAGCGGCAGACGGACGGTATCTCGGCACCATCCCTTCCGATGGCCTTCGAATCCCTGAGGCATTCGGACCGGAGGGACTGGCCGCGTACATCGAACGGGACGCCTTTGACATCCAGCGCGTCCGTGTCGTCCGCCTCGCCGTTGGCCAGCCCCTCGAAGAGGCGCGCTAAGGGTTGGCGCCCGGGACGTTCCCGCGGGAACGTCGAGGTCGGCGGTCTGGCCACGGCTCAAGGTTGGAACGAGGTTCAAGGGTCGACGAGGAGCCGGACCAGGTACCCGTAACGCGAGGAGGCTTCAGTGGCGGACAACGGAAACGCAGGCAGCGCCGTCAACGTGGCATCGATTCTGCTCGCGCTGCTCTTCCTTCTGAACGGCGGGATGAAGATCGCCGGGATGATGGTCGACCAGTTTGCGGTGTGGGGCTACCCGGCGTGGTTCCAGTACCTGATCGGCGTCGTGGAGGCGCTGGCCGGGGTCGGGTTCCTGAGGCGTCCGACGCGGTTCCTGGCGGCTGTCGTCGTAGTCCCGATCATGGCAGGCGCGATCTACACCCTCGTGAGGGCGGGGGCGTCGGGGCAGGCCGCGGTTCCGGCCGTGGCGCTGCTGCTCGCGCTCTTCGTGGCTAAGAAGTCTCGCTAGACCGGCCGGAAGTCGCGCCAGGCCGGCCGGAGGCTCGTTCGGCGTCGGCTTCGGCGTTCCCGCGGGAACGCCGGTCGGTCAGTCGCTTTCCGCGGTCTCCAACAACTGGTCGTCCACGAGGCGGACGACGCGGACGCGCGGAATGTCGAATTCGTCCCGTTCGATGTAGGCGAGCAGGCCGTCCGGCCCGAACGCGGCCGGGATCCGGATCCCATTCGGCGCGATGGTGCCGAAATACTGTCCGTCCGCCGTGAGAATGTCCGTCGGACCGGCCTCGCCCGGCAGGGCGGAACGCTGCACCCAGATGCGGTCGCTCCGGTCCACGGCCAGTCGCGAGATCACCGGGATTTCATCCGGGAAGGTCATGTTTTCGATCCGATCTTCCCGCATGTCTTCCCGCATGCGGCGCATGGCCTCCGAATCGGGACCGATGGACCCGCCGCGGCCGGCGGCTCCGCCGATCGCGATGCTCGTCACGACGAAGCTGCCGCCTCCGCCTCCGCTCCGGCCTTCCGCCAGCGCCGCAAGCCGGTGCTCACGCTCCGCGTCCCGGATCCCGTCGGTCACGGCGACGGGGGGGATCGGCCGTTCGAGCGTGCCCACCACCCGGCCCGAGAGGTCGAGGATCTTGATCCGGTAGCCGACCGAGTCCGCGAGGGCGATGCGCCCATCCCGGAAAGCGCCGAGGCTCAGGGGGAGGGAGAAGGCCTCCAACCCCGTCATGACCATCCGAATGTTGCCGGTCTCCGTCTCCGTCTCCTCGACGGGCGGCCGCGCCCACGCGGTGTAGAAGTCCTCTTGCGTTCCGTCGAGCCGAAACCGGCCGATGGGCCGGCCCGCCGGTTCCTCCTCTTCCTCTTCCCCCATGAGCGCGCCGAACGATCCGACGACGAGCCCCGCGGAGAGGAGGCTTTGATCCGGCATCGCATACATTTGAGGCCCCGGCATCCCGGTCTGGAACGTGAAACCAGCCTCCTGGAACGCTGCACCGTCGGGGCTGAAGACCTGTATGCCGCGACCCATGTCGTTGACCGCGATCCGCCCATCGTCGAGCACCGCCAGTCCCATCGGCCGGTTGAGTTCCCCGGGTCCCTCGCCCTTGTTCGAAATCGTCCGCACGAACTCGCCGCTCGGGTCGACGACGACGACGTGGCCGGCGTCATTGTCGAGGATGAAGAGCGAGCCATCGTCCCCAAAGGCGACGCCCGCCAGGCTGCCGAACATCTCCCACTCGGCCCCGTCGAGCACGCCGACGGCGTAGACGTCCTCCACGCTGGGCGCGAGCGGGATGTCGGGGCTGTCGAGTCCCGATGTGGCCGGTCCGGCGTCCCCTCCGCAGCCGACGGCCGCAAGCGGGAAAGCAAACAGGACGAGACGACGCGTACGGCGAGGCAGCGTTCGCATGAGGTTCCCTCCGGTTGAAGCGGGCGACAGGCCGGACACCGCGTGCGACAATGGAGACCGGGGCGACGGTTGCCCACCGCGCGCGTTCGCGGGAACGTCCCGCGAATCGCGAACACTGGGTGGAGACTCCTACTCTTCCTCCTGCGATCCGAGCACCAGAGCACGGTTGATGGCATAGCTGGTCGGAATCCAGATGCCTTCGCCGTCCTTGGCGGCGATCCTCTTCCCGAAGTTCTGGGCGCGGTGAATCGAGGTTTCCTGCCTCTCGAAATACGCTCTCGCCCGCGCTTTCCGCGTTCGGCGTTCGTCGTCCGTCTCATCAACCGGGTGGCACCACAACGGCTCGCTGAACCGGTGTCCGGCGGCCAGGCGATCCCCCACCCACCGGAGGAGGAGAGCTCTCTCGTCGGTGTCCGCCGACTCTCCCCGCCATTCCTCCGCCTCGATCGACTCCGCCTCCAACCAACGGCGAGCGTTCCTCGGATCTCGGGAGCGGACGGCGATCACTGCGTCAGCCAGATCACCGGGCCCGTACCGCAATGCCGGCCACGCACCCAGCAGACCGGTAAGGAGGCCCAGCATGAGCGAATGGCGGAACCTGTCATTCTCTCCCCACGCGCGGCGCGCTTCTTTGAGGGCGGCAAGCATCTGAAGGAACCCGGCCTCCAGGTCGAGACCGCCTTCGTCGAGTGGGCTCTCGTCCGGCGGCTGCCCGGGCCTCAGTCTGGCCACGACCCCCCGTCGGATCCGGTCAGCGCGGCCTGGATCTCGTTCCTCGGCCACATCGGAGATGTCATCGAAGAGGGCTTCCGACTCGATTCCCGGCAGGCGACCCCGGAACGCGATTCCGCCGGCTACCCCGAGATGGAACGCCCCCGACCGCGCGACGTCCCGCTCATCAGAGTCCTCGGCAGCGATCCGTTCCAGCCTCGATTGGGCTTCGTCCAGCGCCTCGAGCACCTTTCGGTACATGGATCGCCGCCGCTCGGCCGAGTCCGATCCGTTCATGTCCGCGGATCGTTCTCCCGTATCTCGTTTCGGCGCGCGATTCTGGCGCCGAAGTTCTGCGCGCGGCGGGTGGAGCGTTCGCAGCGCAGGAAGCGCGCCCCGTCGTCCGGCTCCCCCTCTCTACGGTCGTCGTTCGTCGCGGCGACGTGGCCGGAAACGAGCGAGTCCGCCATCGATTCGGCCGCGGCCAGCCGCAGACCCAGCCACCTGAGGAGAAGATCCGGGTCTTCCGGCGCCGCCGGCGAGTCCCCGGCCAACCACTCGTCCCGGATCGCCTCCCATTCCATCCACAGGGTCTCTCCCCAGCCCTCGTTGCAGGCGGCGATGACCGCGCCGCTCAAGGCCCCGCGCTCGTACTGCCCCGGCGTTCCATCCCGCTGAAGAAGGCCGGCGAGGAAGCCCGCCATGATCCAGTATCGATGAGCGTCGCCCTCTTCCCGGGCCTGCCGCGACTCGTTCAGGACAGCGAGGAACTGCAGGTAGCCCGCATCCCAGTCGAGCGCACCCTCCTCCGAAGCGTCGGCAGCGGCGTCTTCGCCCGACCGCAGCCTCGATTCGACGCCGCTCCGGACCTGGCGGATCCGGTCCGGATCCTCCGCCTCGACAGCGTCGGATATCTCGTCGCAGAGGGCCCCGCAGTCGATCCCCGCCAGATGGCTGCAAAACGCGATCCCGCCCGCTTCTCCGAGGCGGAAGGTCCCTTGCTGCTCCGCGTTGCGGTCTTCCGCCTCCTCCGGGGACTCCCGTTCCAGGCAGAAGACCGCCTCGTCCAGCGCCCTCAGGACCCTCCGGTAGGCGGATCGCTGCCTCTCGGCGTCATCCATCCCGTGCTGCCTCCCCCGCCCGCTACGCCGGGGCCAGCGCGATCACGCGCAACGGGCTCCCGCTCCCATCCACGATCTTGAGCGGCGCGGCGATCGCCACGGCGCCCGTCGGGGGCAACCGGTCGAGGTTGCACAGGCTCGCGAGGCCGAACCTCCCCGCCCCGTGCATGATCCCGTGGTTCGGGAACGGCGGATCGAACCCTCCCGCCTGACCCGCATCGGTGCCGACCGTCTCCACTCCGACCCCGAGCACCGCGCGGTCGTGGGCCAGCAGGGCAGAGGTCTCCTGGTGGAAGCCCGGCGAGTGCGGGCCGTCTTCCGCCACGTTCAGAAACGCCTCCTTCCCTTCCCTCCGGCTCCACCCGGTGCGCAGAAAAACCCAGGCGCCCTCGGGTACGCGGCCGTGCTCCGCCTCCCACGCCTCGAGCCCGGCCGGCGTGAGCAGGAAGTCGGGGTCCGCGTCGACCTCCGCCTCCACGTCGATGACGCACGCCGGGCCGACGAACTTCCACGGCGGGATCGTGTCCGTCGTCCCGTTGGGCACGTCCTTTCCCGTCACCCAGTGGATCGGGGCGTCGAAGTGCGTCCCCGTGTGCTCGCCGAGCGTGAGGTTGTTCCAGTACCAGGCCGGCCCGTCGTCGTCGTACCTCGAGATCTGCTCGATCGTGACTCCCTTCGACGGCGCGAATATCGGCGGGAGATCGATGACGACGGTATCGGGGCCGAGAGGGATCGTGAGATCCACCACCCGGACGGTGCCCGCGTTCAACTCCTCCACGAGGCGTGTCAGTACGTCCGACATTCAGAGTCTCCGTATCGTTGGTCGACCCCGCAGGTGGGGTCGGGGTCCGCAGGTCACTTGTCCCCGAAGAACGGCTCCAGCGTCTGGCCCGGGTTCGGCTTCGTCATCAGCGAAACCATGATGAAGAGGATGAGGCTCGCACCGACACCCAGTTCGACGGAGTCGATCCCGTACAGGGGGAAGTAGTGTTCCTGGAACCAGAGCGTCCACACAAGGCAGGCGAGGAAGCCCCCGATCATGGAGGCGACCGCGCCCTTCGCCGTCCCCCGCCGCCAGTTGAGGCCGATGACGATGGGGACGAAGAAGAAGGAAGCGATGAACTTCGCCTGCTCCAGGACGATGCCCTGCACATCGCCCAGCTTCTGGAGTGCGAAGAAGAGCGGAATGATGGCGAGGACGACGATCGCCACCCGGTTCGCGTTCACGAGGTGCTTCTGGCTCGCGTCGGGCCGGATGAACTTTCCGTACAGGTCGTGGGCGACGCCCGCGCCGGTGACGAGCAGGATCGAGTTCACGGTCGACATGATCGCCGACAGCATGGCGACGAGCAGCAGCGCGCCCACCACGGGCGGCAGGACGTGCAGCGCCATGGTGGCGGTGGCCTGATCCTGGGACGGGAGGTTCGGGAAGAGCACCCGCATGAGCATGCCGATCGACATGATGCTGGTCGCGATCACGACCTGGAAGCCGATCGCCACGAAGATCGCCTTCCGCACGGTGCGCTCGTCGCGCATCGAGTAGAAGCGGGTGAGTTCGTACGGCGCCGCCGCGATCGAGAGCCCGAACGCGATCGCGAAGGCGAGGAGTTCGCGCGGCGAGTAGTACCAGCCCACGAGACGGTCGTCTAGCGTGTCGAGGAAGTCGAGCGACCGCTCGACCGCCGCCATCGGACTGCCGCCGCCCACCTGGTTGAGGAGAACCGGAACCGCGACGATCAGCGCCGCGACCATGATCAGCGTCTGCAGGAAATCGATGTAGGAACTCGAGCGGACTCCGCCGAGAAGCGTGTAGAGCGCGGTCGAGGCGACGATGATGAGCATCGCCGTGAGCGGGCGGATCCCGAACACGACCTCCGCGATCTCGCCGCCCGCCTGGAACTGCGCCACGAGATAGATGGTGTAGGCCACGACGATGAGGACGCCCGCGAGGGCGCCCGCCTTCGCGCTCCCGTAGCGGGCGGAGATGTAGTCGGGGACCGTGAGCGCGCCGAGCCGCCGCAGCTTCGGTGCGACGAAGAAGGCGCACACGAGCCACCCCGTCCAGAGGCCGAGCCACGGGAAGACCCAGGAGACGCCGGCCAGGTAGTGGCGGCCGGCGGTGCCGACGAAGGTGCCGGCCGAGATCTGCGTGGCGGCGAGGACCGCCCCGCCCACGATGGGACCGATCGAGCGGCCGGCGGCGAGGAAGTCGACTTCGGTCTCGGTCCGGAAGTAGCTCCAGATCGCGATGCCCATGATGATGGCCACGTAGACGCCGAGCACGACGAAGAAGACGCTGCTCATGTCGGTTCGGCGGGTTCGGCCGTCTCGTCGGGCGCGGCCGGCGAGGCGCCACGGGTGGACCGCTGTGCGACGACCTCGGCCCAGCGGCGGTCCAACTCGTCGTCGGCGCGGATGGTCCTGCGGAAGAGGAGGATCACGGTGAGGCCGAGGGCGAAGAAGCCCGCCGCGATCAGGATGATCGTCATCGCGCGGCCCCGACGCCGTCGCGGCGGGCTCGCGCGTTCCGCCACGTCCAGATCGCGCCGGTCAGCAACAGCGCGAGGACCACGAAGTCGGCGAGACGCGCGAACGAAAGCGCGCCCCCGCGGGACAGCCGGAGCAGCCCCGGCACGCTCGACAGCGTGGCCGTCACGACGTCATCGCCGGCCCGGACGAAGCGCGGCAGGCTGGTCGACAGGTCCAGCGCATCGATCACGTCCGGATCCCCCTCCAGCCGAATCAGCCACGGCGCGGTGACCTCCTGTACGACCGTCTGCTCGGCCTCCCGGCCGGCTACGAAAAAGGGGATCCGATCCAGCCGTCCGCGCACCGTATTCCGGACGGTGTAGGAGACAACGACAGGCGCGTCGGAGACGACGTCGATGCGGTACGCCCCGTCCACCGGGGTCAGCGCGGCATCGGCGACAGGCAGCGGGGCGCCGCTCTGCTCCATCTCCGTCAGCGAAAGCGTCTGGTGCTCGATCCGGATGGCGAAGGCCCGCACCGCGCCGGCCTCCGGCTCGAGACCCTGTCGAACGTGGGCCGCGCCGTCGGCATCCAGACGGACGAACACCGTGTCCGTCGTCTGCGCCGCCGCCGGCGTCGCGACGGACAGGCCTGCCAGCGCCGCCAACGACGCCAGCGCCGCGGCCGACGCCCGCACCGGCTCTCCCCTCGCGCGGCGCACCGTCGTCAGCCCGCCGGCGGCGAGGCCGTCAACTGCGCCTGCACGCGTCCCACCGCCCGGGCCGCCTCGTGGAACCCGTTCGCCACGTGGTTCGCCTCGCGACGCACTTCGTTCACGAGGAAGGGCAGCATGTCGGAGCCGGCTTCCGCGAGGCCCGGCAACTCGGCCACCCGGGCCAGCCGCGGGATCGGCGTCCGGGGCAGGGCCGGATCGTGGTCGAACGGCCCGCCCTCCGCGTATCCGATCGGCACCAGGATGCGGGACAACTCGAGGAACAACCCGTTCACGGCGCCGACCGCCTCCGCGTCGAGCCGACTCGCTCCGACCATGGCGTACAGGTCGTCCAGCGCGGCTCCCAGCGCTTCGAGTTCGGCACGGACCGGACCGAGGTCGAGCAGCTCCCCGGCCGCCTCCACGTAACCATCGACGAACCCCGCCAGTTCGGAGACCGTCTCGCGGAAGTCGTACGGGAGGATCCGCGAGTTGAGCACGCGGGCGATCGAGGCGACGTAGACGCCCAGGTCGCGCTCGAGGTTCTCCCGTTCGGCGACCGCCATGACGTCATCTTCGGTGTGCCACGCGATGTTGCCCCCGCAGCCGCCCGTGGGATAGAAACCGAGCGCGGCGCGCTCGTCCGCCGGGATGTTCGAGAGCAGCATGTAGAACGAGGTGAGCCCGATCTGGTTGAAGGAATAGTCGCCGGCCCTAAGCGGCCGCAGCCGTTTCGCGGTCTTCCCCGTGACGTCCGCGATCGCGCGCGCACACAGCGGCCCCGCCTCGGCCATCCACATCACGTCGTCATACTCCGTCGCGTGCCAGCAGCCCGGCGAGTCGATGTTGATCGCGCCCACGCAGTGCCGGCGGAGTTCCAGCGCGTGCGTGTCCGCATACCACGTGGAGCCGCCGTAGCGCCCGGTCGAGTGTGCGGGCCACCAAGCGATGCGCAGCGAGCGCTTCAGCCGCCCCGCCTCCGCATGGAAGATCCGGGCCAGTTCCAGCAGCGTCGCGTCGCCGACGGCGTTGTCGCCGATCCCGACGTCCCACGAGTCGTAGTGCCCGTGCACGAGCATGAACTCTTCCGAAGCGCCGGCGATGTGCGCCACGGGCAGCTTGCACGGATACCAGCCCTCCTCCAGCCGGACCTCCAGCCGGACGGTCTCGCCCACCGCCCCCTTCAGCCGCTCTCCGTCGGGGTTGTTGACCGCGGCCACGGGCGTCCCGGGTTTCGTAGCGAGGTTCCCGGTCGTCGGCGTCCCCCAGATGGACGTGCAGATCCCCCAGTGGATGTTCCGTCCGGGATTGATGAAGATCTGTCCCGCCGCCCCCGCCGCCTCGAAGGCGGAGACCATGCCCGGCATCGCGAATCCGTCGCTGAGCACGATCTTGCCGGCCACATCGGGCAGGTCGTCGCCAAGCCGCCTGGCGAACAGGTCTCGTTGTCCCGTCGCGGCCGCGGCCGGAACGTAGACGAGTTCCCCCTCGAGCCCGCCCTCCGCCGTCGGCGTGGCGAAGGACGGCGGTTTTGCCCCTATCGATCCGCCACTCCACTCCACCGAGGACTCGCGGGGAAGCGAGAGGTAGAGGTCGGGCTCGTGCATCTCGAACGGCACGCCCATCCGGCCCAACTCGGCGGCGATATACTCGGCGGCGACGTGCTCGTCGTCGCTCCCGGACTCGCGCACGAGTGTCGAGAAGCGTTCGAGCAGGGACCACCCCGCGTCGAAGGAGACGGCGCGCAGGAGGTCGGGTTCAAGTGCGTCGGGGCCCGTGGCGAGCTCCGCCGGCATCGTGTCGTTCAATGGTCGCTAGCTCCGGGGAAGGACGGTGAGCGTGGCCTCGATGGCATGCGGCTCCACCGTGGTGAGTGTGGCGATGACTCGGTAGACGCCGGCCGGAAGCCCGGCTTCGATTCTCCCGGTCCAGTGCAGCGAGGCACCGGGTTCGAGCGTCTCGCGTCCCAGCACCTGGGCGAAGAACCTGCCCTCCGCCCAACGCCAGACGACGACCCCATCCTCCGAGATCACCTCGAAGTCGTAGCGCTGGCCGTCGGGAAAATCGAGGACGAGTGCGGATTGGCCGTCGTTCGTGCCGGTCAGTTCGAGGACGACGGGCGTGGCGGCCTCCGGCGGCTCTTCGCCGGTCGACAGCGACAATCGCAGTTGCCGGCCGGACCCCTCATCGGCGGATTCCTCATCCGCGGATCCCGCGGCCGATCCCGCGCCGCATGCGAAGACCGCCAGCGCGGGCAGCAGCACCGCCGGAGCCACCGCACCAAGCGGAGTGTTCGCCCGGGGGTTCACACGAGCAACTCGTAGTGGTCGGTGCCGTCGAGCGCCCAGCCCAGCTCTTCGTACAGCCTCTTGGCGGGCGCATTGTGGGACTCGGTCTCCAGGATGAGGCCCTTGGCGCCGGTTTCGACCGCGAGTTCCCGCGCGCGGTCCATGAGGGCGCGCGCGACCCCTGACCGGCGGGCGTCCGGCGCGACGAAGAGGTCGTTGAGGATCCAGAGCCGTCTCATCGAGACGGAGGAGAAGGACGGGAAGAGCTGCACGAACCCCAGGGGCCAGCCGTCCTCCGTCTCCGCCACGAAGACGCGCGACTCGCCGGCTCCGAGCCGTTCGGCCAGGAACCGGCGGGCGCCCTCCGGATCCGCCGACTGCCGGTAGAACTGGCGGTATCCGTCGAACAGCGGCGCGAGGCGGTCGACGTCCTCGAGACCCGCTTCCCTGACGATCACGGTCACTTCGGACACGGCGGACGCGGGATCCGGGTCGGACGCCTCGTCAGTCGGCGACGCTCACCCCCTCGTACGTCTGGATCCCGTCCGCGTTCGCCACCGTCATGCGGGGCGGCGTGTCCCGGAAGGGCATCCAGGCGCAGCCGTGATCCCCGTCCTTGTTGATCGCGACGAACTTCTCGGAGGGGATGAAGTCCGGCGCCACGTTCCGGTACTTGTGGCGGATCATCGCCACGGCGTCCTCGCAGGCCTGCTGCGGCGTGCGCCCCGCGCCCATCTGCGAGACGATATAGTACCCGGCGCACGACTTGATCACGTCCTCGCCCCGTCCGGTCACGGCGGCGGCGCCGATGTCGTTGTCCACGTACAGCCCGGCGCCGATGATCGGCGAGTCGCCCACGCGGCCGGGGACCTTCCAGGCGAGTCCGCTCGTCGTCGTGATGCCCGAAACGTTCCCCTGCGCATCGACCGCCAGCACGTTCGTCGTTCCGTAGCGGTGGATGAGGGCCTCGGCCAGCACGTAGTCGCGGTCGGGACCGTCCCGGCCGGGAAGGTCGAGCAGTTCCGCCCACTCCTCAGCCTCGCGCCTCGTGGCAGCCTCGCCGAACCCGGCGCGGGCGAGCCCACCGCCGGAGCCGCCGCCGGAGCCGCCGCGCGGGCGGCGCAGGTGGTCCGGGGGGCCCCAGTCGTCCGTGGCGGACAGGCGCTCGCGCCAGCGGAGCCAGATCTCCCGCGATTTCGGCGTCATCAGGTCCTGGACCTCGAAGCCGAAGCCGACGGCGAAGCGCTGCGCGTACTCGCCGATCAGCATGACGTGGTCCGTGCGCTCCATGACGAGCCGCGCCACCGAGGCTGGAGTACGGATCCCCTCGATGCCCGCGACCGAGCCTGCGTTGTACGTGGCCCCGTCCATGACGGACGCGTCGAGCTGCACGACCCCCTCGGCGTTGGGGAGACCGCCCCAACCGACGCCCGTCCCGTCGGGATCGAGTTCGATGATGTTCGCGCCGCGCTCGACCGCGTCCATCGCCGCCCCGCCGCCCGACAGCACCTGCCACGCCGCCGTAGCCGCGCGCCGCCCCGTGTCGTTCGTATGGCTGGTGATCATCATCGGCGTGCTGGCACGCCGGCTCGACGCCAGCGATGGCCGCTTTCCCCGGGCCGAAGCCTGCGCCGGCACGGCGCCCGCGACGGCGGCAGCCGCCCCCAGGCTCAGCCCCCGCCCGATGAAACCGCGACGATTCATCTCGGACATCTCAACCCCCCGTTTTTTTGCGTGAGTGTCTCGTCGCCCCAAACTGATGCAAGATCCGCTTCTCACGCCAGCGCTTCGCGGATCGCGCGGTTACGGAATGCGGCGGAGCCGGGCGAGTGGCTCGCCATCGAGTTCGGCGTCCGCGTCGGGGAGGATGCCGACGTGCTCGAGCGCCGTGACGGGGACGTCGATGATGTAGGTGGATCCGGATCCCGGCGCGGCCCAACCTCGGGTCGCCGCACCGCTCGCGAGGATGAAGATGGTCATCTCTTCAGGTGAATCCCCGCCGTGGCCGCCGTCTTCCCGCCGGCCGTGGTCCGTGCTGATGAGAACCAGCCAGTCTTCCTCCTCGTAGGAGGACCGAGCCCGGAGGGCCTCCATCAGCCAGCCTACATGCCGATCCGACAGCGTGATGGCCTCGCGGTATTCGAGCCCGATCGACCCGTGCCGGTGGCTGGTCTCGTCCGGATTCCCGAGATAGACGAAGGCCGCATCCGGGTCTGCCTCCGCAAGATGTTCCGCCGCGCGGGCGGCGACGACGCTGTCCGCTTCCGCCCATCCGAGTTCGTACCCATCCACGGCGACCAGCGTGTCGATCGCGCCGGAGAGCGCCGGGCCTCCCCCCTCAAGGACAGCCAGAGGCATCCAGTCGACGGCTGCGAACGTGCCGAGGTCCGGGCGATCCCGCTCGAGGCGCGTGAGAAAATCCGGATGTTCCCGGTATCGCCGCCCTTCGAAACCGTTATCCAGTACACCGTGTTTCTCCGGCCAGACTCCGGTCAGCATCGAGGACCATGCCGGACCGCTCACCGAGGGCGTCGTCGTACGCGCCGACGCCGTGTACCAGCCGCCGGCCGCGAGCGAGTCCATGACCGGCGTCGGCACCTCTGCGAGCACATCCGGGCGTACGCCGTCGATCCCGATCAATAGCACTTTGGGGATCCCTCGGACCGGGATTGAATCGGTCCGCGGCCCGCAGGCACTCGCGGCAAGGAGGCCTGAAACCATCGCGGCGAGCATGGCGGCCGTGCGGAGAATCGGGAGTCGGGTTCGGGGCACCATGCTCACATGGTCGCCTGGGCTCCGGACCTTCTGCAACCCGGGTGTGTACACTCCGCTGGCGCGCCGGACGCCCCCCTGGAAGATTGGAGACCCATGAATCGAGTCACCCGTCGTGTCGTTCCGCTCCTTCCGCTACTGCTCGCGGGCTGCTCCACCGCGCCGGTCTCCTTCCAGGGTGTCGCGCCGTCGGAATTGGAAACCGCCTACCGCTGTGCGGTCGCGCAGTTGAACCTCATGGACTACACGATCGAGGACGGCAACCTCGAGGTCGGGTTCGTGCGGGGTCGCCGGCAGACCTCCGGCGTCGTACAGGAACTCATCACCGGGGCCGCCCATCACGACGTCCTCACGGCGACCGTGTTCGACAATCCCGCTACCGGCAACACGCATATCAGGGTCGTCGCCTCAAGGGTCGCGGATCACGACATCGGCCTCCTGGCGGGACTCGACGATGACGAGGAACAGGGCGAGAACCAGCTCGGACCCTCCGACTCCGGCAAGGCGGACGCGCAGCGTCTCCTCACCAACTGCGGCGTGGTCGCGGCGACCGGGGGACCGGCGCCTCGGTGATCCGGTTCGCCGGACCCACAACCCTCGTTGTCTGCGCCTCGCTGCTGACCGCACCGGCGGCCCGCGCCCAGTCCGAGGTGTTCCTGCGGCTGGCGCCCGAGGCGAGCTGGCTCTCGGCGGAACACTCCAAGCGCGTGACGGCGGGCGGCGGGTCGAGCGAGAGCGCGACGGGGGCCTCGGGTCCGACGTTCGCGGTCAACCCATCGCTCGGACTCCGCACACGCGTTCTCGGCGGCCTGCTCGCGGGCCTGGAATTCGAGGGCGTCCTCGCCAATCGGGGGATGATCGAGGGTACGATCGAGCCCACCCCGAACGGCGAACCACACGATGTGTGGCCCGGCGAGTGGGACCTCCGCGACCGGTTCGGGGTCGGCGTCAACGTGCTCCTCGGCCTCGGCGCCGTGGGCGGCTCGACCGAGGGCTATGTGTTCGGCGGGATCCGCCGGATGTGGAGCGAATTCGCGACGAGCGGCGTCAACCCGGAGACGGGTGAGGTGGGCGAACGCCGTGAGCAGCGCGCGCGCTGGCCGTCATCCATCGGCGTCGGCCTGACGCTGCACCGCCGCTGGCTTGTGGACCTGCGCCTCGGCTACGCGCGCTCCCTCACCGAGTGGACGGTGGAAATCCCCGGCGTCCTCCTCGACTACGGATACTCGGCCAGCGCCGTCACCCTTTCCGTCGGGATCGGCCCGCCCCGCTAGCGGCTCAGGAGGTCCAGCGCGACTTCGCGCGCCTCGTCCATGGTGTCCACGACATGGCCGTCGGGCAGCCCCGCGAGGATGTTGAGAGTGCTCAGCGTTTTCTCGACGGAACCGGACATCGCCATCACGATCACCTGCGTGCGGCTCTTCTCGGCAACGCCCAGCAATTGGCGTATGACCATGGCGGCGCTGTCGTCGAGATACTTGGCGTCGGAGAAGTCGAAGATGACGATTTCGTGGTCCTTGATGTCCTTCCCGATCACGTTCACCAGCTTGTGGGACGACGCGACGGTGAACGCGCCCCGGAGCGCGACGAGGCCGACTCGGGCCGAGTACTCGTCCACTGCGTCCGCGCCTTCGCCGCCCTCGAAGAACACCCGGTCCAGCAGCGGCACGGAGAGCACGTTATCGAGCTCCAGGCTCTCGATCTGCCGCGCGTGCGCCATGCCCGCGACGATGAGGCCGATGGCCACGGCCGTCACGAGGTCGACGAACACCGTCAGGGCGAGCGTCAGCATCAGCACGAACAGGTGGTCGCGCCGAATGCGGTGAAGGTGGGCCAGGAGGGGCCAGTCGATGATGTCCCACCCAACCTTGATCAGGATGCCGGCGAGCACCGCATGAGGGATCGGTTCCAGGTACCGGCCCAGGCCCAGCAGGACTCCCAGCAGGAGGATCGAACGCAAAGCGCCGGACATCCGCGTCAGACCGCCGGCGCGGATGTTCACGACCGTCCCCATCGTGGCCCCCGCTCCCGGCAACCCGCCGAACAGGCCCGCGATCGTGTTGCCGATGCCCTGGCCGACCAGTTCGCGGTTCGAGTCGTGCTGCGTGCCGGTCAGCGAGTCGGCCACGAGCGACGTGAGGAGGCTGTCGACGGAGCCGAGGAGGGCGAGGACGAGCGCCGGATGGAAGGCGCGGGCCAGGAAGCTCGCGGAGGGCAGACTCAACTGCAATTCCGGCAGATCGGTGGGGATCGCGCCGATGGTCGGCACATCGGTGAGCCAGAAAACGCCCAGGGCGGTCCCCGCGATCAAGGCGACGAGCGGGCCGGGGAGCAGCCGGGACAGCCGCTGCGGCCAGAAGATGCTCACCGCGAGGGTCGCCGCGCCGATGATGAGGGCGCCGCCGTTCAGGTTCGCCACGGCTTCCGGGAGCGCCCGCACCGCGTCCATGGGACCGCCCGCCGCCGTGGGCGCACCGAGAAAGGGCAGCACCTGGATCAACATGACGATGATGCCGATCCCCGACATGAACCCCGAGATCACGGCGTAAGGCGTGTACACGACGAACCGGCCCGTCCGCAACAGGCCGAGCGCGGTCTGCAGCAGCCCCGCCAGCACGACGACGGTGAAAGCTTCGCCAAGCGTCGAAGCATGCGTCGTCACGATGACCGCCATGGCGACGGTCATGGCCGGCGTGGGACCGGATATCTGGAATCGGTTGCCGCCGAACACGGACGCGAAGAAACCGACCGCAATCGCCCCGTACAGGCCGGCGGCGGGCCCGAGCCCCGAGGCGACGCCGAAGGCCAGCGACACCGGCAGGGCGATCACCGCCGACGTGATGCCGCCGAAGAGGTCCCCGCGCAGCGTAGGGAGATCGTATTTCAGACTTCGCTCCTTCCCGGCGGTCCGTCCCGGCATCGCACATTCGATCAGGGACACGTTACTCTGGGAACGCCTCGGAGGGCGAGCGACCACCGCCCTCGCTCGCGGCAGCGGCACCCACGCCAGGGACGGGAATGAACGCAACGCGCGAACGCTGGGGAAGCCCGCTGGGCTTCATCCTCGCCACCACCGGATTCTCGGTGGGACTCGGCAATATCTGGAGATTTCCCTACCTGGCGGGCGAGAACGGGGGAGGCGCGTTTCTTCTCATCTACGTGCTGCTGGCGGTCCTGATCGGGATCCCGCTGTTCACGGCCGAAATCAGTCTCGGGCGGCGCGCGCAGGCGACACCGCTGGCCGGGATGCGGAAGCTCGTCGGTCGAAGCCCCTTCCGCGCGATCGGCTGGCTCGGCGTGGGCGCCGCGTTCCTCATCATGTCCTACTACCAGCTCATCATGGGCTGGATCGCGGCCTACTTCGTCCGCGCTTTTCGAGGGGGTTACGACGCCGGAAGCGTGCAGGCCGCGGCGGAGTCGTTCGCGGCCTTCACCGCGCGTCCGGGAGAGGTTCTCGCCTACACGATCCCCGTGATGCTGCTGGCGGGGCTCATCATCACCCGAGGATTGCGGCGGGGGATCGAGCGCGCGGCACGACTCCTGATTCCCATCCTCTTCTTCTTCCTCATCGGACTCGGGATCGTTTCGCTGCAGTTCGACGGGGCCTGGGAAGGCGTCCGCTGGTATCTCGCGCCCGATTTCTCGGCCATCGGTCCGGAGACGTGGCTCGCGGCGCTCGGACAGGCCTTCTACTCCATCGGCGTAGGGATGATGGGCGCCTTCGTGTTCGGGAGTTTTCTGCATCCGCGCCGGAGCGACATCCCCGGAAGCGCCGCCTCCATCGTGGCCTGCGATACGATCGCCGCGGTCCTCGCCGGGTTCGTCATGTTCCCCGCCCTGTTCGCCTTCGGCATGGAGCCGGACCAGGGGGCGGGCCTCCTCTTCATCACGATGGCGGGGCTCTTCGGCCGTCTGCCGGCGGGTGAGGTGGCGGCGGCGTTCTTCTTCTTCTTCGTGTTCATCGCGGGACTCACGTCGTGTCTCGCGCTGCTCGAAGCCCTGACGGCGAGCGCCATGGATTCGTTCGGCTGGAGTCGTCGGCGATCGCTGTGGACGGCGCTCGCGGTCCTCCTCCTCGCGGGGGTCCCGCTCGCCCTCGGCGGCGGGCCGTGGGCCGCGGTGCAGGTCGGCGGGCGCGGCCTGTTCGAACTCGCCGACTACGTGTCGGGGAATATCTTCCTCACGGTGAGCGGGCTCGCGATCTCACTCTACGTCGCCCTCGCGTGGGGGTTCGAACGGTTCCGCGCGGAGACCAACCAGGGGGCGGGGCGCTTCCGGATCACCGCCGCCTGGGGTCCGGTGATGCGCTTCGTCGTGCCGGTCGCCGTGGGGCTCGTCGTCCTCGCCGGACTCGGCCTCCTGGGCTAGCGGCCCGCGGCAAGAGCCTTGCCGCGTTGAAGCGACACCCGCGAGGCCGCCCGCTTACGGCTGGAGGCGGGCGATCTCCCAGCTTCCGTCGTGCGGTGTGTGGCGCGGCGTGTACTCGAGACGATCGTGCAGCCGGTTCGCCCTGCCCTGCCAGAACTCGATCCGGTCGGGGACGAGGACGTATCCGCCCCAGAAGTCGGGCAAGGGCACGTCCCTCCCGTCGAACCGGGCCTCCGCCTCCGCCACCCGAGCTTCGAGTCCGGCGCGGTCGGCGATGGGGCGGCTCTGTGCGGAAGCCCACGCGCCGATCTGGCTCCCGCGGTCGCGCGTCGCGAAGTACGCGGCCGAGTCTTCCGCCGAGAGGCGCTCGACCCGCCCTTCGATGCGCACCTGCCGCTCGAGCACAGACCAGTGGAAGCAGAGCGAGGCCTGCGGATTGTCGTCCAGTTCCAGGGCTTTGTGGCTGCCGTAGTTGGTGAAGAAACGGAAACCGTCGGGGCCGACTCCCTTCAGGAGGACCATCCGCACCGAAGGCCGCCCGTCGCCGGTCGCCGTGGCGAGCGCCATCGACTCGGGCAGGAGCAACCCGGAAGCCTCGGCATCCCGGAACCACTCGTTGAACAGATCGTAGGGATCCGCCGCCGCCTCGAGGACCGGAAGACCGTGCGTCACGCCCCTCGTGAGCGTGCGGATCGCTCGCAGGTGGGTGCGAAGGTCGTCGAATTTGCTCATGTCGAGCACACGCCCCCGCCGTCGTAGCGCGGAATGCTCCGGAGCCAATTCTGAAATTCGGCGTTGGGGGGAGAACACAAGCCGGCGAGGATCCAGTTGAACGTGGTGAGTCGCAGATTCACGAGTTCCTGCGGAAGCGGCCCGCGCAAATCCGCGTTGGTGAAAAAGTACAGGTGCCGGAGCGCGGAAAGCCTTCCAAACTCGGAAGGCACCGACCCGGACAGCTCGTTTACCTGAAGTCCGAGAAACTCGACGGACGAAAGGTTGCCCAGCTCGGGCGGAATCTGGCCCGTCAACGCATTACAGCACAGGGACAACCGGGTCAGGCTGCGCAGTCTCCCCAGGCTGGGCGGGATCGGCCCGGACAGTTGATTCATGTGGAGCTTCAGGTCGCGGAGATTGGAGAGGTCTCCGAACGCCGAAGGGATGGTGCCGGTGATTCGATTGCCGGAGAGCGAAAGAACCTCAAGATCGGAGAGGTTGTCCAGATCCGACGGAATGGGGCCGCTCAGGTCGTTCTGCTCAATGTCGAGAACCGTGAGGTTGCGCAGGCTCGCGAGTTCCGCCGGAATCGGTCCGGTCAGGCTGTTGAAGGCGAGGTTCAGCACCTCGAGATGGCTCAGTTGGACGAGTTCGGACGGAATCTGTCCGGTGAGCCGGTTCCGGCCCGCGAACAGATCGTTGGAGAGGTCCAGCACTCTCAAGTTGGTGAGACGGGACAGCTCGACCGGGATCGGGCCCGTGAGCGCGTTCACGGCGAGGCCGAGTTCTTCAAGCTCCGTGAACTCAGCCAGATATGCCGGGATGTCACCGGTCAACTGGTTGTATGACAGGTTGAGACGCCGAAGATTCGTGAGGTACGCGAATTCCTGCGGCAAGCGGCCCTCGAGCCCGACGCCGGAGAGTTCCAGCCCGATTACCCGGCCCTCCGCGTCGGTGGTCACTCCACGCCATTGGCCGGTCGGCGCGTCCGTCAGCCAGTTGTCGCTTATCGTCCAGCGCGAGCCGCCGGTTGCGTTGTACAGCGTCACCAGGGCAAACCTTTCGGACACGCTCACTACGATCCGCGCGGTCGCGCTGAGGCCGGTTCCGGACGCCTGCACGGATATCGCTACCGATCCCGGTGCTACCGCGGTCACCAGGCCGGCGGCGCTTACCGTAGCCACCGACTCGTCATGGGAGAGCCACGAGAAGTCCACGCCGCCGACCGGGTTTTCGTTCGCGTCCAGAGCCTGTGCGGTCAGTCTGAAGCGTTTCCAGCGCGTCGACCGCGGCCTGATCGGGTGACACCGTCAGCGCCGTGACCGTCTGCGAAACGGTGATGGCCGCGCCCCCAGAGGCGCCGCCGCCCTGGACGGTGGCCGTGACGTTTGTGGCTCCGTTGCCTACCGCCGTAACCAGTCCGGCGGGATCGACCGTCACGATTCCGCCGTCGCTGCTCGCCCAGTTCACGCCGATGCCGGACATGACCATGCCGGCCTGATCGCGCACGGTCGCGGTCAGTTGTACGGTCTGTCCCAATGCGGCCAGAACCGCGGACGAGGGGGTGATGGCGAGTGTGGTGGCTACGGGTGTTCCCGGCGGGGCGGTTCCGGGTTCGCCGTCCCCGCACCCCAGTGCCAGCAGCGGAGCGACGAGCAGGACCCGACAACGGTGAAGATGCGGCGCTCGCGGCCCGGGTTGTGTGCGGAGTCGAAAAGGTGCCATCGCTCATCCAGCCCCGTATGGTCGACCATCATGGGCGACGCGCACCACGATGCGGTCGCCGGTGCCCGGCTGCAACGAATCAGGACACCCTCGAGGCCCTAGGCGTCAGGCGAAGCGCGCGGGATCGAAAGGCGCGAGATCGATGTCCGAGCGTCTGTCGAGCACGAGTTGCGCGAGCGCGTGGCCGGTCGCGGGGGCCAGCGTGACGCCGAGCATCTGGTGTCCCGTGGCGACGCACACGTTGGGGAGACCGGGCAGCCAGCCGACGGCGGGGAGGCCGTCCGGCGTCACGGGCCGCATGCCCACCCAGTCGACGCGCTCCGATCCCTCCAGCGCCCCGGGCAGGTAGCGCCGCGCGGCCCGCTCCAGGATCGCTATGCGGCGCCGGTCGAGGCGCAGGTTGATGCCGGAGAACTCCATCGTCCCGATCGTCCGCACCGCACCGCGAAACGGCGTGAAGCCGATTCTCGCCGGCGTCACGTGCAGGGGTTGCGAGAGCCGGACCCGCGAGTTCCTCACGGTGATGCTGTAGCCCTTCCCCGCCTGCACGGGAAGCCGCCGCCCGACGGCCGCCGCAAGGGCAGCCGTCTCGGCCCCCGCGGCGAGCACGAAGGCATCCGCGCCCAGCCTCGCCGGTTCCCCGTTCGCTGCGGCGCCGCTTCCCGCCGTCGACGTGAGCGCCATCCGGACGCGGCCGTCTCCGGGCGCGAAGCCGACCACACGCTCTCCCGTTCTGATTTCGACGCCACGTGCCTCCAGGCTCCCGGCAATCTCGGCGCACAGGGACTCGGGGCGCACATGCGTATCCCCGCGCACCCGCAGGCCGATCAGGCCGCCCCCGAGATCCGGCTCCGCCTCCGCGAGAGCCTCGCGGTCGAGGACGTCCACCGGCCCCACCCGGTCCTCTCCCAGCCGCGCCAGCAACTCCTCGGTCTGTCGGAGTTCGGTCTCATCATCGTAGGCGAGAATCGTCCCGCTCGCGGCGCGCTCGAATGCCATGCCCTCGTTCGCGAGACCGCGGTAGAGCCGGTCCGTCGCGGCGTTCAGCGCCGCGAGGGCGGCCACCCCTGCCCGGTAGCTCTCGGCGTTACAGTGACGGCGGAAGGCCCACAGCCACCCCATGAGCCGGGGCATGGCCGACGGCTTGATGTAGAGGGGGCTGTCGGAGCGGAGCATCCAGCGGAGCGAGGTCAGCGTCAGCCCGGGAGCCGGCAGGGGGCGGGAGATCGACGGACATACCCAACCGCCGTTTCCCTTCGAACACCCGCCGCCGATCTCGTCTCGTTCCACGAGCACGACCTCGGCTCCACGACGCTCGAGATAGTGGGCGACGCACAGTCCGATGACGCCGCCGCCGATGACCGCGACTCTCACGCAAGCGCCGCCGGTTGCCGGGCGTCGGTGGAGCACGTTCGTCGCGGCCGCATATCGATCACGCCCCCGCGACGGTCCATCTCGAAGTCGCAGCACTCCAGGAGCCGCCGCCTCAGCAGCGCGCGCGCCCGCTGGACCCGTGACTTCATGCCCGAGGTGCTGAGTCCGAGCCGGCGCGCCGCCTCGACCTGCGTGAGCCCGCCGAAGGTCGTGAGGATCAGCGCCTCCGAGTACTTCGCCGGCAGCTCCCGAGCAAACGGAAGCAGACACGCTTCCAGGTCCCGCCGCACGGCCTCGTGGCCTTCCGTGTCAGGAGTCCGCTCCCGCCCGCCGGCCTCCCGGCCCGCCCGGGCCAGCGCCCGCGACTCGACCGCCCGGCGCCGATAGTGATCGGTGATGACATTCGTCGCGACGCGATAGGCCCAGGCGAGCGGATCCCGAGCCTCTGCGAGGTCTCCCTGGCGCTCGAGCAGGCGAACGAGGATGTCCCCCGTGACATCATCCGCCCAGGCGGCGTCCACGCGCCCGGCGACGTAGCGCCGCAGGCGGCTCCGAAAGTCGGACCACGCGGGCAGGGCGCGCGCGGCGCCTGATTCATCAGGCACAGCAGACCTCGGTGTGAGCCTCGGTTTCACACCCGCCGTCGGGCATGCACGCTACGGCCGGCGCTTCGTCATCCGGCGCGTCGTCCGTGACGACGTACCACTCCCAGCGGAGACCCTGCGGCTCGTCGGACCAGACCTTCGTCTGGGCCGCGTGACAGCACACCGTCTCCTCCTCCACGGCCGTGAGTATGTCGGCCGCCTCCAGCCTCGCCCCGGCCCTGCGTACCGACGCATCATCGAACACCTCCACGCCCAGGTGATTGATGCGCTCCGACGCGTCAGGGTTCTCAAACAGGACGAGTTTCAGGGGCGGTTCGTCGATCGCGAAGTTCGCGTAGCCGGGACGGCGCTTGTGCGGGGTCGCGCCGAAGAACTTCGCGTAGTAGTCCACCGCTTCGTCGATGTCTCTCACGTTGAGGGCGAGTTGTAGTCGCATGGATCGCTTCTCCCCGGTTTCGTGGCTCGTCGTCGTCCTCCACTTCCTCTTCTCATCCCGTTAGACGAACGAGACGGCGAAAGGACGCATCGAGTCGAAGTCTCGCTTCCCCCCGCCGCCGCCGCCAGCCGGCGTCGCCGGCCGCGCACCGTTGCCCGCACGGACCCCGCCGACCCACGTTCCGTGCCCAGTGCGGACCGCCGCCGTGGCGGTCCTTCGTGTGAATCCGCGACCAGGAAGAAGCATGCGTACGTCCCGAACTTCGTTTGCCCTCGCGTGGCTCGCCGGAACGCTCGTCACTCCGCTGGCGGGGCAGGACCCGGCCGTGGACGCGGCGGTCGACCGCGTGATCGACCGGATCGTCGAGATGCGCCATCAGATCCACCAGTTCCCCGAACTCGGCAACCGCGAGTTCGAGACCGCGGCCATGGTCGCGGCCCACCTGCGTGAACTGGGCTTCGACGAAGTCATCGAGGGGGTCGCCCACACCGGAGTCATCGGGATCCTGAAGGGAGGCCTCCCCGGCGACGTGGTCGCTGTGCGGGCGGACATGGACGCGCTTCCCGTCACGGAGAACACGGGGTATTCCTTCGCCTCCACGGTGCGCACCGAGTACGGCGGACAGGAAGTCGGCGTGTCGCACGCGTGCGGCCACGACGTGCACACCGCCGTGCAACTCGGCGTGGCCTCGGTCCTCGCTTCGATGCGCGACGAAATCCCGGGCACGATCAAGTTCATCTTCCAGCCTGCGGAAGAGGGCCCGCCCCCCGGCGAGGAGGGCGGCGCCGACCTGATGGTGCGGGAAGGCGCGCTGGAGGGCGTCGTTCCGTCTGCCATCTTCGGGCTTCACACCTTCTCCGAGATGGACGTGGGGAAGCTGGGCTACACCCCGGGCCCCGCCTTCGCGGCCGTCGACCACTTCAAGATCCGGATCATCGGCCGGCAGGCGCACGGCGCCCAGCCGCAGACGAGCATCGACCCCGTCGTGATGGCCTCGCAGGCCGTGACCGCCTTCCAGACGATCCGCTCGCGCAACCTCTCTCCGCTCGAGCCCAGCGTCATCACCGTCGGCGTCATGCGGGGCGGCGAGCGCTTCAACATCATCCCGATGGAGATGTGGCTCGAGGGCACGGTCCGGACGTACAACCCCGACGTGCGGGACGCCGTCGAGCGGCGGATGGACGAGATCCTCGACGGCATCACCACCGCCGGCGGCGGCAGCTACGTGCTCGACTACGACCGCGGCACGCCCGCGACGATCAACGACCGCGACCTCACCGCGGAGATGGCGCCGACGCTCGCGAAGATCGTCGGCGGGGAAAACGTCCTCGTGATTGATCCCACGATGGGCGGCGAGGACTTCGCCTACTTCGCGAACGAGGTACCGGGGTTCTACTACCGGCTGGGTTCGGTGAACCCGGAATTGGGCTCGGGGGGCCACCACACGCCGGACTTCCGCGCCGACGACGCCTCGATTTCGATCGGGATGCGCGCGATGTCGAACCTGCTCCTCGACTACCTGAAGTCGCGCCGCCCGTCCACGGACTGACCGTCCGAGCCGCGGGAGGCCGGGAGCGGCGGGCTGCTAGGGTTCGACGAGCACGTCGCGCCACGCGAGGCGCGTCACGAGTTCGAGTTCGACGCCCTCGTCCAGACCCCGCGGCCGCAGGACGACCCGCTCGCCGAGGGGGACGTCGCAGATCGCAAACCTGCCACGCTCGTCCGACACCCCGCCGGCGTATTGGGACTGTTCCGATACGACGGCGGTCCGCGCCGTGCCCTGGAGCCGGCGCACGCGCCACACGACTTCGACCTCGATGTCCGGCACCGGGAGCCCCGTGTCGGCATCGCGCGCGAACCCGACGACGGCGCCCGTACTCCCGTAGGGCGACGAACCGGGACAGACACGCGCGAAGAGAGCTTCGTCGGACGGAGTCCACAGCTCCAGAGGATCGCTGGTCCGATCCTCGACGACCACGCGGGTCTCGTTGATCCGTACCCCCGCGGCCCGGAGTTTCGGATGGTACACGCCCAGCGCGTAGACGCCATCCGGAAGCCCCGCCACCTGGAAGCCTCCCTCCTCGTCCGTGACCGCGCTGAACGGGACGTCGGCGGCCGCCGGCCGGGGCAGGAACGCCGCGGCGTCGTCCCAGTCGCGGACGACGATTTCCGCGCCCGCGAGCGGTCCGCCGCTCACGCTGTCCCGCAGAACACCCGTGACCGCACCCTCGCCGACCTCAAACGAGACGCCGCCCGCGAAGGCGTCCGTCACCGTGCCCCCCGTCTGGCGGTAGGCCACGAGTACGGGGTCCGGACGACCGGACAGACCCGCCCGGAAGCGTGAACTCCGGCTACCGATCGGGAACCGCACCCACCAGTCGCGGACGTAGAACGGGCCGTTCGGCAGGCGGTCGAACGTGAGGTCCGCGCCGATGTGCTGCCGTCGCGCGTTTCGCGGCAACGGGACGTTGCGGTACCGGATCTGAACGCGGCGCAGTTCCGCGCTCTCCTCGTCGAGCCAGAGCGTGCCCTCGACGTCGATCACGCGGCGTCTGTGCCGTGGACGGAACGTGATGCCGAGCATCGGTTCGTCGTCGACTTCGGCGCGTTCCAGGCCGAAACACTGGGTGTCCCGGAACTCCGGCGACAGCAGCACCGTCGCGTCCGGCGCGTAGAAGACGGCGGAGTCCGCGTCCACGAATGCATAGCCCGACGCCACGAGGCGGGATGCCGGCAGACTCCGGAACGGGGGCAGCCGGACATGCCGCCGCGTGCGGCTCTCCACCTCCAGCGTCGTGAGATGACGCGGATCGAGGGTGCGCTGGTATTCACGGAGGGTGAACGTGAGTTCCCCGCGGCCCTCGGCCCACACCGCCGTCTCGAGCGCCTTGCGCGCTTCCTCCCACACCGTGGCGAGTTCGGCCCCCTGGCTCGGGTCGTCCAGGCATGAGCCGGTCACCTCCACTCGCAGGTCGCCGAGCCGCACCGGGCGTGGCAGGATCTCGACAGTGACCGCCAGTCGTTGCCCCGGGGCCAGTTCGTACGACGCCGTGACCCAGTCGGCGTAACCGATCCGTTCCACTCGGATCCGGTAGGTGCCCGGGCCGGGCGCCCGGAGCGAGAACACGCCGTCCGCTGCCGTGAAGTCGGCCTGAACCGCCTCGTCCGAAGCGTCCAGGAGGCTGACGAATCCGCCCGAGATCAACGGGCCGCCGTTCGTCTCCCGCACGGTGCCGCTGATGGTCTGGGCCGCGACGGGCGCCGCGATCCACGACCACCACGCCAGCGCAACGAGCAGATACCTCATGCCGGAAATGTCGCGAGGCGCCGCCACCGGCGCCAACCCGGGCCCCTGGAGGCCCGCGATCAGTCCGTTAGGCGGAGCGCCATCAACCGGTTGGGAGCCTGGATCACGACGTGCTGCCTGCCTTCATGCATGTACGTCATCATCCCGTACCGCGGCTGCGCGGGAAGCTCGACCCGCCCCAGCCGCTCGCCCGTCGCCTTGTCCACGGCGAACAGGTAGGAGGTCCCGTCGCTCCCCTCCCCCGTGTACATGAGCAGGGTGCTCGTGACGATCTGCGCCGCCTGCCGCCCCGTGCCCGTGTTGGGGATGTCCATGCCCTGGAGCGCGTCGTGCTCGAGCACGTTGTTCGGCGTGTCGCCCACCGGAATCCACCACAGGTGCTCGCCCGTGTTCATGTCGATCGCCGTGATTCGGCTGTACGGGGGCTTGAAGAGCGGGAGACCCTGCACCCGGCGGACGCCCGCGAAGCCTCCGACCGCGAACTTCGTGATCGTCGTCCCCGTCTGCGCGGGCTCCCGCGCGTCGCGCTCCTCCCCCGGCACCATGATCCGCGATCCGCACCCCTTCTGAGAGGTCACGTAGAGGATGCCGGTCTCGGGATCCGCCGCCGGCGTCCCGTCGATGTTCGTCCCGCCCACATCTCCCGGACACCACATCGACGCCACCTTGCCGAGGTCGTTGTCCCGGTGCAGCGGCGGCGTGAACAGCGGTCCGATCACGTAGTCATCGAGCGCCTCGATCGCGGCTTCTCGCAGTTCCGGGGTGAAGTCGATCAGGTCGTCGTGCGTCAGCCCCTGCATGTCGTACGGCGCCGGCCGGGTCGGGAACGGCTGCGTCGGCGAGAGCGCTTCGCCCGGCATGAGACCCTCCGGCACCGGCCGCTCCTCGATCGGCCAGATCGGCTCGCCCGTCTCCCGGTTGAACGCGTACGCGAAGGCCTGCTTCGTGACCTGCACGATCGCCGGAATGTCCTCACCATCCACCGTCACATCCATCAGCACGGGGATCTGCGGCGTGTCGTAGTTCCATATGTCGTGGTGCACGAGCTGATAGTGCCAAACCCGTTCTCCCGTCCGCACATCGAGCGCGATCAGGCTCGTCGAGAACAGGTTGTCGCCCGGCCGGAACCCACCCCAGAAATCCATCGTGGCTCCGTTAGTCGGGACGTAGACGATCCCGCGCTCCTCGTCCGCCGAAAGCGGCGCCCACGACGAGATGTCGCCCGTCCACTCCCAGGCGTCGTTCTCCCACGTCTCGTGACCGAACTCGCCGGGTCCCGGGAGGACGTTGAACTTCCACATGAAGTCGCCCGTACGGGCGTCGTAGCCGAGGATGTCGCCGGGCACGTTCTCGCGCCGCGACTGGTTATAGCCCTGCTCCGCCGAGTTCCCCACGACGATCACGCCGTTGACGACGATCGGAGGCGACGAACTCGTGATGTAGCCGGTCTCGAGCGGGATGCCGTGGTACGGATCGAATTCGTGCCCGAGCCCCGCGAGCAGGTCGACGACCCCCGACTCCGGGAAGCCCGGGACGCCGGTCGGCCCGCCGAAGCCCGACACATGCTCGCCCGTGTCGGCCCACAGCGCGTGCAGGAAGAAGGCGGGACTCACCATGTAGACGACCGCGCGGCCGTCGATCTCCCCGTACGCGACGCCCTTCCCGTGGTTCTTCCGCATCGAGTACTCCCAGCGGAAGGTCTCGGGCTCGACGTACTCCCAGACCTTCTCCCCGGTGCCCGCGTCGATCGCATAGGTATGCCGCTTCTCGCCCGCCACGGAGATCAGCATCCCGTCCACGTAGATCGGCGTGGCGCGCGCGTTCACCGCCGGGTAGTCCGAACCGTCCCAGACCCAGGCGACCTCGAGGTCTTCGAAGTTCTGCGGGCCGATCTGGTCGAGGGACGAGTAGCGCTGGCCCATATCGTTGCCGGCGATGTTCTTCCACTCGGCGCTGCCGGACGCGCTACCGCCGCTTTCCGCGCAGCCGGCGACGGCAATGCCGAGCGCGAGCAGGACGGGGACGCGGCGGAACGTGGACGGCGGCGCAGGGGATGTTGAGCGCACTCTGCTCATCGAGACCTCTCCATGGGGGCGAGACAGTCGAGGCGGCCGCGCATGGGCGGCGGGATACGGGTCGTGAACCTGAACCGCACCCGATCCGGCGGTCAAGCGAGCAAAGACAACCCCTCCCCGGAAATCGCTCCGGGGAGGGGTTTACGGACTGCTGCGAATCGTGGAACCGGTTTAGTGCACGTGCGCGTGCACCGGTGCCGTCACGAAGTCCGCGTGTCCCGACCCGACCGTGCCGTGCATCAGGCTGAAGGTGACCTCGGTCTCGCCCTCCGCCACTCCGTGCAGGTGTCCCCCGAACTCCCCGGGACGGTCCTGCTCGAACTCGGCGATGGACTCGTCCTCGACCATCACTTCCAGGTAGAAATCGGCGTCCAGCGGAACCGCCTGCTGGTCGTGGTCCACGAACACGACGGCGATGTGGGACGTCTCCTCGCCGGCCTCCACCTCGAGTTCTCCCGTCCACCGTCCGGACTCCCCATCGTAGGACGCGATGGTCTGGCCGCTCAGCGACAGAACCACGCCTTCGACTTCTCCGGCGTGATCTTCGTGATCGTCTTCGGGTTCAGTGGTGCTGTCGCCGCAGGCGGAAAGAACCAGGAGTCCCGCGGTCAGCAGTGCGATTGGCAGTTTCGGCTGAAAATGTCTCATCGTTCTTCACCTCGTTGTGTGATGTTCCGGTCGCTCCCGTCACGAAGCACCTCCGTGCGCTGCTCGGGATGCCTCGGCACTAGAAGACGACCCGGTATGCCACGCTGACGGATCTGCCCGCTTCGGGCATGATCTCCTTCACGCGTGACAGGTGGTTTCTGTACACCGTGTTACCAAGGTTCTCCGCCCGCAGGGTGATCACGTTCAGCCGCCCCATGAACGTAATTCGTACTCCGGCGGAGAGATCGAAAACCGCATACCCATCGGTGGGGGCCTCGAACGAGCCTGTTCGATCCTGGCGAGCCGCAACCCGCGTTTCGGCTTCGACGAACCAGTTGCGAGGCGCGTAGCCGATGGCGAAGCGCGCCTGCAGCGGCGGGATCAGCGGAAGCGGTTCGTCCGTCGCTTCGATCCTGCCCTGGACGTATGAAGCCACCGCCTCGACGGTCAGATCCCCGACCGGCGCCCACTCGAGCGCGCTCTCGAATCCCGTGAGCACCGCGTCCTCTCCCTGGAACTGGTAGATCGGCAGCCGGACGCGGCTCAGCTCTCCCGTTTCGAGCGGGAAGACGTAGTCCGAGATGGCGTTGTGGAACCACGTCACCTCGCCGTTCAGCCGGTCTCCCGCAAGACGCACGAACAGGTCGATCCCCGTCCCGCGCTCCGTCTCGAGCGACGGGTTCCCGACCTCGAACGCGTAGGCTGCCAGGTGAGGACCTTCCGAGAACAGTTCGTTGACGCTCGGGGTGCGGAAGGCCCGGGCGACGGTGGCGCCCACCGTGAAGCTCTGTGTGACCCGTGCCAAGGCCCCCAGGGATCCCGATGCCGCGCCGAACGACCTTTCGCGGATGTGGCCGATGTCGGATGAGGGGTCCTCCCGGTCGGGCCGTGCGCGCACCCAATCGTAGCGGAGGCCCGCTTCCACCCGTATCGGATTCAGATCGATCTCCTCCAGCGCGAATAGCGCGAAGGAGGTCTGGGTGGAGTTCGGCGTGAACAGCGCGCCTCCGAACCCGAAGTCTTCCCACGACGCCCGCGTCCCCATCGCCCCTGAGGAAAAAGGCCCCCAGCCGCCATGGCGGCCGAGGATCTCGCCGCTCACCGTCTGGCGCTCGTACAGCGTGCCCAGGATGTCGGGGGGCTCGATCTCCTTATGCTCGTACCAGGTGTGCCCCGCGTCGATCTCGACGGTCTCGAAGGCCCCCTCGGGCCGGAGCACGCTGCGCAGCCTGGTCGCGCTGCGCTGCATCTCGACCCGAACCCCGGCCTCGTGACCTCCGACGAATCCTCCCGGGATGCCGTAGTCGTTGCCGTAGTAGCGGAACGTGGCGCCGGCATGGCCCCAGTTGTCCACCCACGAAGCTCCGCCGGAAACCTCCCGAATATCCGTGTTGGTATTCTGCAGGAGCCCGACCGGGGTCTTCAGGTCGCCGCTGCTCCGACGCGAGAGCTCCAGCCGGACGGGAATGTGGTCCGTCAAGGCATGCGTGAGATTCAGACTTCCGCCCACCGCGTTGCTGACGCTCTGTCCCTGAAGCGTTAGAGCGCCCGTCAGCGCCCCCGTCAGATGGTGCGGCACCGATGGGGGAACGTCGTCGCGGACGACGTTGATGACACCCCCGAGTGCGTTGCTTCCGTAGAGAATCGCACCCGGTCCGCGGATGACTTCGACGCGGCGCGCCGACGACGCGTCGAGCGCCGTGGCGTGGTCGGGACCGCTCGCGAACTCGTCGCCGACCCGTTCCCCGTCCTCGAGCATCAGGATGCGGTCTCCGCTGAGCCCCCGGATCACCGGATGCGCGGAGCCCGGCCCCATGCTGCTCACGGCCAGTCCCGGCTCGGAGGAGAGCGTTTCCGCCAGGGTTCCGGCCAGGCGACGCTGCAGGTCCTCCCCCGCGAACACGCTGGTCGGGCGCAACACCTCGTTCGCCGCGCGCGCCACGACCGATCCGGTGACCACGAGATCCGGCAGTGAGATGGGGTTGGCTTCCAGCTCCACAAACACGATCTCTCCCTTCGACGCATCCACTTCCAGCGAGACCGTGCGGTAACCCAGGCGTTCGACGCGCATCGAGTAAATGCGCAGGCCCGGCACGGGAAGGTGGAACGTGCCGTCGCCGTGCGAGACCGCCCGGGCACCCGACTCGGGGATGGAGACCAGGGCGCCGGCGAGAGGCGCGTTGGAGTCGGCATCGCGCACAACGCCCTCGATCTCATCCGCGTGCTCCACCTGCGCGGACGAGCCGATGGCTCCAACAGCCATTGCCAAGACGGCCGTGATGAGACCGGCCAGACGCCTTATCACCATGGACAGCCTTCTTCGAGACGCGCCGGTGACCGCTTCTGATTGGACGCGCGGTGCGTCTCGCTGAAATGCTCAGCGGATAACGTGTGTGTCGGGAGGCTTGCGATCCGCCTCCCACGGGCGATCGGGGAGGCTTCCGGGACGACGTGCCCGGGAGCGGGTCAGGCTCGGGGAGGGGCCCTGGGACCGCTCCCGCCGGGCGGAATCGGGCGGCGTTGCCAGACGTTCGCGGTCCTGGTGTCGGGGCTGGTTGCGAATACCAGCGGCAGATCGGTCAGAATCAGAGGAGGGAACCCCAGCGACACCGTGCGGGACAACTGGCACAGCAGGTGGCTGTGGCCGGGGTCGCAGTGCTCACTGTGCTCCCCTTCGACGTGCGCGACGTTGTTCGGTGCTCGGGCTTCGAGCACCGCATCCACAGCCGGCAACACGGCGAACGCCAAGGCCTGAAAGAGGACGATGGCTAGAACGCCGAACCGGCGAGGATCCCGCGGCTGTCGAGGAGAAATCCGCTTCACAGCTATGCCGCCAGAGTATGCCGGGTGCCGCCACAGGGCACTCCGGACCAGTGAATTAAGTCTGCGTTCGGGGGCATAACGAGTCAAGGTAGCGGCGTGGCAGCCGTTTCCGCCCAGGCGCCTTTGCCACGCTTGACTAAACGGATCACCTTTTGAAGGTGTATCCGGGGGAAAGTGGTGGACGCGCAGTCGTCCGACCTCGGATCGGCTCCGAAAACTTAATCGGAATCAGGACGAAATCTGATGGGCAGATGGATGCGAAACCGGGCCGTCGTCTTAGCGATCGCCGTGGTGGCGACGGCGGGCGTCTTCGTCTGCGCCCACCTCTCGCTCAAGGAGTCATCTCCGAAGGGGGATGAGACGGTGGCGATCAGCCCCCCGACGGTCACGCTGTGGTTCACGGAGGCCCCGCAGATGGCCGGGACGTCCGTCCGTCTCCTGCCGAAGGGGGGCGAACCCCTCGACCTCGAGCCGGCGACCGCGAAGGAGGACGACCCGAGTGTCGTCGTGCTCGACGTGAGTGAGACGCTCGCGGACGGCGACTACGAAGTCATGTGGCGGGCAATGGCGCGGGACGGCCACACGATCCGGGGCGACTTCGGCTTCAAGGTACAAACCGCCCGCTGAATCCCGGCCTCCGTGCTATCCCGGCCGCGGCGCGAGCGCCGTGGTCTGTTACAGTTCGGAGAGCGCCTCAGCGTTGAAGCCGACCAGGAGCGTGGTCCCCGACAGTACGATCGGCGCGCGGAATTTACCCGTGGGCCCCCTCAGCGCGTCGAGTTCGGCCTCCTTGGGATCCAGGTCGCGTCGACTCCTCCCCCTGGCCACGACCACCCGCTCGACGGTCGCCAGGAGCGCTCGCACGTCGTCATCCGTCAGCGGCGCCTTCGTGGCGGATCGTTCCTCCGCGATGGTCGCGCCGGTCTCGTCGAACACCGCACGGGTGCGTTTGCAACTCGTTCAGCCCGGGCGCTGGTAGAAGAGCGTAACCTCGGTCATCTCGATCTCCTCGGTTCGAAGGGGCGGGCGGGCTCAGTCCGCGGCGGGGGCGGCCAGGTATCGCTCCCGGAGTACGTCCCGGTGGTGAAGCTCGTGGCCGGCGATGATATGGATGAGCGCCCGGACCGTACACTCGGCGCCGCTCGCGACCCCTCGGCGCGAGAGCGTCTCGTCGTCGAGCGAGGCGAAGAAGGCCGCGTTCGCGGCGCGCAGCGCCCGGAATTCGTGCAGCAGCTCCCGGATGGGACGGCCGGCCGCGTTGGAGGCCGTAGCCCATTCCTCCTGATCCATCCCCGGCAGTTCCGCCGAATCCGCGCGGGCGATGTGGAGCGCGCGGTAGGAGAAGAGCCGCTCGGCATCGATCACGTGACCCAGGACTTCGCGGCACGTCCACTTCCCGGGTTCGTAGGCGAAGTTCTCGCGCTCGGCCGGGAGGTCCCCGAGAAGCGCGTCGAGGGCATCGGGCGCTTCGCCGAGGACGTCGACGAGCGACCGGTCGTCCGGCACGCGGTCGATGTAGGTGGAGTAGTAGTCGCCGTGCTCGTCGGGTCCGGGTCGTTTCATGGCGGGCAAACTATCGACCTCGCCGTCACGGCGACATCTTGTCCGCATGATCGACGAAAGAGTTTCGGGCTCCGCGTGGCGCATCCTCGCTGTGAGCGCAAGCGTGCTGGCCGGAACGGCGGCGACCGCGCTGGCGCAGGAACCGCCGGCGGCGTGCGTCGCGCCGGGCTCCTCGCTGCGCCTCGACCACGTACCGGTCGCCGTCGGTGATCTCGAGGCCCTGTCGCAGCGGCTCACCAGCGAGTTCGGCTTCCACGTCCAGGATGGGCGACGCGACACAAACGGCTTGGAGACGGCAGAGATCGGGTTCGGCGACGGGACCCGGCTCGAACTCAGGACCGTCAGCGGCTCGGGTGACCCGGACGCCGACACCACCGAGGTGCGGCGCTATGCGGATCTGATCGTCGATGGCGGGGGCGGGGCCTACCTGGCTCTCTCCGGGAGCGACGGGACCCGCCGGGATGAGCTCTTCGCCGTTGCCCGGGACGTCGAACCCGATCTCGCGGCCGCCGGTTCCGGCGCGGAGCGAAGGGCGGCCTTCCCTCCGGACCATCCGCTGCATGCGGTGTTCTTCGTCGACCCCGAGCCGGGTGCCCGGGAGCCGCCGGACATGTCCGGGGCGCTCGAACAACACCCGAACGGGGCCCGGGGGTTGCAGGCCGTCTGGGTCATGGTGGAAGACCCGGAGCGCCTCACGCGGTTCCTGCTCGCCTTCGGGGCCCGCGATTGCGGCCCGTCGCGCCACCCCGAGCACCTGTATGGCCGCGCCGTCGGCCTCCGCGGCGGGACCGTGTACGTCGTCGACGCACGCCTGTGGATGGCCGACCCCGGCTCGGCACCGGTGGTGTCGCTGACCGTTCGCGGCGGACCCGAGTCCGTCGCCGACAACATCGTGCTCGGAAACGCCGGCGGACTCTGGATCGAACTGCGCCCTTCCGAGGAGAACGGATGACGGTCCACACCCTCGACGCTCGGACTTCCATCGTCGATCTGAAGTTCCGGGGCTTCGATCTTGCGATCGGGACCGGCGTTCTCGAGACCGGGGACGGGATCGCGCTCGTCGACCCCGGGCCCACGACCTGTCTCGCGGCGCTGGAGGCCGGGCTCGGGGAGGCCGGGTTCGGCCTCGCGGACGTGCGCGCCGTCCTGCTCACGCACATCCACCTCGACCACGCCACGGCGGCCGGGACGATCGTGAGCCGAGTGCCGGAAGCGCGGGTCTACGTTCACCCCGTGGGGGCGATCCACATGATCCGGCCCGAGCGTCTCCTCGCCTCCGCCGGCCGCATCTACGGCGATCTGATGGAGACGCTTTGGGGAGAGTTCCTCCCCGTGCCCGCGGAGTCGGTCACCGAAGTGGACGAGGGAGACACCGTTCAACTCGGCGATCGCACGCTGTGCGTCGCCTATACGCCCGGCCATGCGAAACACCACGTCGCCTATTTCGAGGAAGACGGGGGGACGGCGTGGGTGGGCGATGCGGGCGGCATCCGCATCCCGCCGGGAGGCGTGATCCCGGTCACCCCGGTACCCGACATCGACGTCGAAGCGTGGAACGCGAGCATGGAGCGGGTCATGGAGTGGGATCCCGGCCGCATCATCCCGACGCACTTCGGGGCGGTCGAGGATCCGGCCGCCCATTTCGCGGAACTCCGCGACGAACTCGCGCGCTGGGCCCGCACCGTGCGCGAGTCGCTGGGGAACGAGGACCCGGCGGACCCGAACACGTCGGCCGACCCGGCACGGGCCCGGACCTTCGCGGCGTGGGTGGAGGAAGACCTGCGCGGGCGCATGCCGGCGGAGCCGGTGGACACCTACGTCAACGCGTTCGGCGCGGGCGACTCCTGGTGGGGCCTCGCCCGCTACTGGCGCAAGCGAGCCGCGGCCACATGAAGCTGAAGCCGCATGCGGCGGGGTTCGCGAGCCTCCTCGTCCCGGGTCTCGGCCAACTCCTGCAGGGCCGGGTGCGCGCGACGGGCGTGTCGCTGGCCAACGCCGCCATGGCCGCCTACACGGGAACCCACTGGCTCGCGGACGGCGAGCCGCTCGACTTCATGTGCTTCATCGTCAGCGCGGCCGTCCACGTATTCCAGGCACTAGAAGCCGTGGAGCACGGAAGGCGGTAACTGTCCTTCCAGGGTCCAGTCAGCTGGCGGCGGGGCGCACCACGATGGTGATTTCCTCGTCGGCGAACAGGCCGCCGTCATCGGCGCGGCCGCGGAGGATGTAGGTGCCGGGCCGAAGGAAGGTCGCGGTCACGGTCCACCGGTCGTCTTCCGGGAGGTCCGGGGGGCGCCAGAGCGGCGCCCACGGCGAATTCGCGCCCGTGCGCGTGTCCTCCCACACCTTCACCTGCGGCGGGTCGAACCTCACCTCCCCTTCGCCGCGATAGACGAACCACGACATGAAGAGGCCGTTCACCTTCTGCACCGTCACCCGCGACGGGGGCCGGAGCTGGCGGCCGCTGAAGCTGGGGTGGGCGTTCGCGATCGAATCGACCCGCGCGGAGTCCTCCGCGGTCTCCGGCGGATCGGGCGGCCCCTGGCGGAACGCCCGCAGCAGGCCGTCGTCCTCCACGATGACGCTCACCGTCACCGGCTGGCCGACGATCGCCTCGCGCGTGCGGTCGCCCTCGAGCGTGATCTCCGGCGGCTCGTTGGCCCGCATCTCGGCATTGCTCGAACCCGCGCCGAGCGCTCCGGTCTCGGACATGATCACCGTGTTGTCCACGATGTAGTCGGGGCGCAGCGACGCGTAGGCGTGTTCGGTGACCCCGTGGCTCGTGAGCGTCCACACGAGTTCCCGGTCGCCCCAGTCGGCGGGGACGCGAACCTTGAACACGAAGCGGTTGCGGCGCGGGAGGAAGTGGGTCGGCTGCCCCCGGTCGGCGGGTCCCGGCGAGAACATGTTGTCCTCGCCGACGGGGACGTCGATCTCCTCGAGCCAGTTCCGGTTCATATACCCGAACAGGAAGTTGAACGAGCCGTCTTCGTTCTGTTCCCAGCCTTCGAACGCGGGGGCCACGTTCTGGCCCCGCGCATAGGTCTGGGCGTCAGAGCCGGCGGGGAACGCGGCGGCGGCGAGGATCAGCGCCAGAAGCGGCACGGCCGGCGCCCCGGGCCGCGCGACCCGGGGCATGGAACCCGGTTCGGTCACGACGATCTTTACCGGTGCTCGCCGGGGTCGCGGCCGTCCCCGGATCCCGTCTCGCCGTCAGCGGAAGACTCCGCCTCGGTGGCGGCATCGGGCTGTGCCCACTCGGCGTCCGTGAAGTAGCTCATGTCCCCGTTCGCGGGGATGACCATGCACAGCGGGCAGCCGACGACATGGTCGTTGGGTCCGAGCGCGAGCCGGTGCCGGCGCATCGCCATCTCTTCCACGAACTGCTCATCCGTCATCTCCACGCGCATGCCGAGGTCGATGAACATGTTCGCGACCGAGCGGTTCCCGGAGCCCTGCCAGTTGCGCGTGTCGGGAACGTTCCGATTCGCTTCGGAGGTGTCCATGTAGCCGATGATGTGGAGGACCGTCCCCTTCGGGAGGAGCGGCTGGTGATCCTGCGCGTAGGTGTAGCCGCGCACCCAGTTGTGGTCGTAGCCGACGCAGTTCAGCGTCTCGACGTTGAACCCCCAGATCGCCTCGAGGCACATGCGCATGCCGGGCGCGTGCAGGTGCGGCTCGAAGGTCACGAGCTTCGTGTGCTGGTTCAGCACCTTGTAGGCGTGCAGTTCCTGCCCCGCGACGCCCGGCCGGATGTCGATGTCGCTTCCGTTGCCGAGCCCGAGGATCGTCCGCCTGTATTTGGGCTCGTAGTCCTCAGGATGGAACCGGAAGCCGATCTCAAGGTGGGCGCGCGTGTCGCGGCCGTTGGAATGGAGGTGGACGGAGTTCGAGACCACCGAGGAGCCCGCCCTGAGCAGACGGCCCGCGTCGTTGTCGAAGAGGTCGGGTTCGCGGCCGACCTCGTGCACCGGCCAGCCCGTGTCCGTGGAGGCGCGCCGCGAACCCGGGCCCGTCTCCTGGCCCTCGAGCACGCGGGTGCTCCAGATCATGTGGTGGACGACGAAGCGGCCGCCGACCGTGTGGCGCCCGCCGTGTTCCCCGTCCCTGCGCTGGGGCACGTCGTTCACCTCGCGGATCTCGACGGACTTCACGTAGCGGTCCTCGGTGAGACCCGTGGGCACGCTCTCGATGTCCCCCCACCAGTCCGGAGCGTCGCCCTTCACCAGCACCTCGGGGAGTTTGACGATCAGGTCCGGCTCGCCCGCGGCCCATACCACGTCGTCGTCGAACTCCAGCTGGGGCGGGAGATCCGCCGGGTCGCCCTCGGGCGTGCCGGCGCGCCGCCAGGCGTCGAGCGCCTCGATCTCCCACTCGTCCAGCGACATGTCGTCCTTGAAGTGCTGGATGCCGATGTCCTTCTCGACGTACCACGGGGGCATGGCGCCGGCCCGGTCCCGAATCTGGGTTCGGCGGGCGATCATACTCGCGTACGGCTGGACGTCCTCATACGTGACAAGCGGCATCGGGGCGACGCCGTTGTCGCGGTGACAGCGAACGCAGGCCCGCTGCAGGATCGGCGCGATGTCGCGGCTGAACGTCACGTCGGCCGCCTCGACACCCGGCGCATCCGTCGCGGCGTGACGCGCCGTCGCGGCGGGGCCACCGTTCTGCGCCGCCATTCCGCCGGCGGAGAACAACATGAGGACGGGCAGGACGGAAGATCTCCGGACGAGAGACAAGATCCGCTTCGTATGCGGCATCACATGGCTCCTTACAAGAGGGAGTCGTCCCGGAAAGTCTACGCGGATCGTATCCGCCGGGTCAAAACCTCGGCCGTCAGCCGCCAAGGTCGGTGATTCTCAGGTTGCGCCAGCGGACCTTGATGCCGCCGCCGTCGTGGATCTGGAGCGCGACGGAGCCCTCGGCGGCGCCGATCCGGTCATCCTCGAAGTCGACCATCTTCGTGCCGTTCAACCACGTCGCTACGCGGTCGCCGTCGGCGCGGATACGCATCGTGTTCCAGTCACCCATGCGGAGCGCGGCGTCGAGTTCCGCGTCGGGCTGCACGAGCCAGCCGCGGCCGTACGACTCGTAGATGCCGCCGGTGAACAGGCCCGGGGGCGCGACCTCGGCCTGCCAGCCGCTCACCGTCGTCCCTTCCACGCTGGAGCGCAGGAAGACGCCGCTGTTCCCGTCCGCCTCCTGCTTGAACTCGACGGTGAGGTCGAAGTCGCGGTAGGTCGCTTCAGTGACCAGATAGCCGTACTCCGCGTCGGGGCCGCTTTCGCACACGATTTCCCCGCCTCCTTCTCCCTCTTCCACGTACCAGAGTTCGGTCCCGTGCACGCGCCAGCCGTCGAGGTTCTCGCCGTTGAAGAGAGAGACGGGTTCGAGGGGACGGATCCGGATGTTGCGGTACCAGACGTTGCGCCCGTGGTCCTGGAGGCCGATCGGCCCGGACTCGGCGCGGCCGTAGCGGGGATAGGGAGCGAACTTGCTCGCGGCGACGAGCGCCTCCCATGCCGGGGACCCCAACTCGTACTCGACCGTCTTCGTCCCGTTAAGCCAGTGTTCCACGCGGTTGTTCTGGATGCGGATGCGGCCCTCGTTCCACTCGCCGGGACCGCGGAGCGTTTTCTCGCCCGAGGCGTGGAGGTCGTAGTTGTCCCCGGTCAGGTGCGTGTGCATGTCCATCGTGCCCATCTCGATGTACGCCGGGTCGTCGAGCACCTGGTATTCGGGCGCGTTGTACCAGATCGCGGCGCCCTCCTCTTCGATCACGCGATAGAGCACGCCGCTGTTCGCAACCTCCGAGAGCATGAATTCGAACCGGAGGTCGAAGTCGGAGAAGGATTCGGTCGTGACGATGTCGCCGCCGATCGCCACGTCGGGGTCGGTCGCCGTCGCGCCCACGACGAGGGCGCCGTCGATCACCGCCCAGCCCGTGCCCGGAAAGGTCTCGAGGTTGTAGCCGCGCCAGCCGGCCGTCGTCTCGCCGTCGAAGAGGAGGCGCCAGCCGGCTTCGCGTTCGGCGTCCGTGAGCGTGTTCGGGGGAACTTCCCCGGCCGCGTCGGCGGCGGGCTCGGGAGCCTCCGTGCAAGCTGCCCCCAGAACCATGGCCAGGGTTCCGACAAGGGCCCGGACGGAACGCGGGCTGAGACTGGGCACCGTCATCCGGTGGCGTCGCGGGGCGGGCATCAGACGAGCCTCATGGCGTCGGGATCCCAGTGCACGATGCGGTCCTCGAAGTAGGAGAGGTTGCAGGCCAGCGCGGGGGCGGCCGCGCGCAGCCCGAAGGTCGCGTCCTCCCGAACGGGCGGCCCGCCGCGGATCGCTTCGAACCAGTTGAAGAAGTGGTCGACGTGGGCGCCGCGATACCCGCGCTCCACCTCGTACCGGACCTCGGCCGGGGGAAGCATCCGGACCCGCGGCGGGAGCCCGTCCGCCGACGCCGCGGCCTCGGCCATCTTCTCCTGCGAGAAGGCGTCCATCGGATCGACGGCGACGTTCTTGCGGAGGATGACCTCGGTCCACGTGACGTCCATCGCTCCCTCGCTCCCCACGAGGCGAAGGAAGGTGCTGCCCGAGGTGCCGTCCACGAAGTTCACGCGCAGCGAGAGGTTGAATCCCGGGTGCGTCTCCGTCTCGGGATAATCGAACACGCCCAGGAGCACGTCCGGCACCTCGCGGCCGTCCTTCCAGTAGCGGAGCCCGCCTGCGGCCTGGATCCGGGTCGGGCCGCGCGAACTCACGACGAAGTGGAGACTGGAGAAGAGGTGGACGAAGAGGTCGCCCGCCACGCCCGTCCCGTAGTCGCGGTAGTTGCGCCAGCGAAAGATCCGCAGCGGGTCGTACGGCCGCTCCGGCGCCGGTCCGAGGAAACCCTTCCAGTCGACCGTCGCCTCGGAGGCGCCGGCCGGGATCGGGTACTGCCACGCGCCGATCGGGTCGTTGCGCGCCCAGAAGCCCTCGGCGTAGTTGAGTTCGCCGATGGCCCCCTCCTCGTAGAGTTCCTTCGCCTTCTCGTTGCCGAGCGAACTCATCCCCTGGCTCCCCACCTGGAAGACGGACCCGGACTCCTGCTCGGCCGCGATCAGGTCGTGCCCCTCCTCGATCCGGTGCACCATCGGCTTCTCGCAGTAGACCGCCTTGCCGGCGCGCAGGGCGTCGACGGAGATCGGCTGGTGCCAGTGGTCGGGGGTGCCGACGATGACCGCTTGGACATCATCGCGGGCGAGGATTTCCCGGTAGTCGCGGGTCGTGACGATGTCCCCGTGCCGCTCGCGCGCGGCTTCGAGTCGGCCGTCGAATACGTCGCAGGCGGCGACCAGCTTCACCCCCGGGATGCGGAGCGCGGTCGCGACGTCCGCCATGCCCATCCCGCCGGCGCCGATCACGGCCAGGCCGAGGTCGTCGGACGGCGCCGCACGACGGTTAGCGGGCTCTCGCGTGAGCGTGCGGCGGGCGGCGGGTGCGCTCGAAAGGCCGGAATCGGCTCCGGCCAGCAGCGAGGGCGCGCCTGCGGCAAGCACGGAACCGGCGGCCACGGACTTGACGAAGCTCCGGCGATCGCGGTCGGGGGGCCGCCGGGAACCCGGTCCTCTCTTTTCTTCGCTCATGTCGGATACACATTCATCCCATGGTTTCGAGGGCGAGGTTCGCCCGGGGCTGGCTCGAAAACGTAAGGTTGTGCCGATGAAGTCAGCAAAAGGAGGGACAAGCGTGCGAACGGGTCGGGCTCGATGGATGATGGCGGCCACCGTTGTGCCGCTCACCGCGGGGGTCGCGGGCGTCGCTTCCGTCCCGGCCACGTCCGGGGACCCGGTCCTCGTCGTCGTCGAGACGGAGATGGGCGCTTTCGAACTCGAAGTGGACGTCGACCGCGCGCCCGTCACCGCGGCCAACTTCCTCCGCTACGTGGACGGCGGGTTCTACGACGGCGGCACCTTCTTCCGGACCGTGCACGCGGACAACCAGCCCAACGACTCCATCCGGATCGCCGTCGTCCAAGGCGGACGGAACCCGGACACGGAGGCCGAGACTTTCCCACCCATCGCGCTGGAACGCACCTCGGAGACCGGGCTCCTGCACGAGGACGGGACGGTCTCGATGGCGCGCGGCGGCCCTGACACCGCCACGCAGAGCTTCTTCATCTGCATCGGCGACCAGCCGTCACTCGACTTCGGCGGCATGCGAAACCCCGACGGCCAGGGCTTCGCCGCCTTCGGGCGCGTCGTGGCCGGCATGGACGTAGTGCTGGCGATCCACCGGGCACCCTACGACGCGCAACAACTCACCCCGCCCATCAGGATCACGAGGGCATACCGCAAGTAGCGAGCGCGGTCAGTTGTCGAGCCTGGCGCCGGTGAGCTGAGCGATCGCGGCGAGCGTCGTCTGCGCGGCGTTGAGGCCGAGCCGGAAGTCGTCGTCCGTGTACGTCGTCCACACGTCCGTGGGCTGGTGCCAGTTCGGGTCCCACCCGGCGCCCACCTGCGCGCCCCGCTCGTTCTCGCGCAGGCTGATCGCCGGCACGATGTCCATGAACGGGGTCGAGTCCGTGTTCGTCATGTGGGGGCCGACCGCGGCCGGGTAGTCCGTCGCGTAGTTCTCGTTCGCGGCCTTGAAGAGGAAGGCGAGCTTCATCGAGTCGTCCGCCCGCTCCGAGTTGGACTGGAACTCGATGTTCACGTCCGCTTCGGGCCGCTGGTCCCGGCTCACCAGGCCGTCGGGGCCCGGCGCGCCGTGGTCCCAGAGCATCATGTCGTGCTGCACCATCCCCAGCCAGCGCGGTTCGGGGTACCGGCCGGAGCCCGGCGGATCCTCGATCCCCTGCAGGTCGTGGCGCTGCGCGACGTAGGCTCGCGCCCCGTTGAGGCCCGTCTCCTCGTTGTTCCAGAGAACGAAACGGATCGAACGCTCGGTCTGCACGTCGGGGGCGCTGAAGATGCGGGCGAGTTCCATGACGAGGGCGGTGCCGGAGCCGTCGTCGTTCACCGCCTCGTTCACGCCGTGGCCGTCCATGTGGGCGCCGAGGATGTACATCTCGTCGGCGTTCGTCGTCCCGACCTTCGTGCAGTAGACCTGGGACCGCTCGCCGTCGACCGGCTCCTCGCGGTTGAGTTCGCGGATGCGCTCGTCGGGCTGGGCCATGAGGTCGCGGTTCACGCCCGTGCGTCCGCGGTAGCCGAAGATCGTGCTCCCGCCCGAACCGGGGCCGCGCCGTCCCACGCGTCCGCCCGTGGCCGTGGTGAGGTCTCCGTCGTTCGGCGCGGGACGGCGGCGGGCGGTGCCACCGCGGGGCGGCGTTCGCCGGGGCGCCGCGTCGGGCGGGCGCGGGGGCGGGAAGGTGTAGAAGACGCGCTCCGTGTTCGTGCAGCCGAACGCCTGCAACTGCGCCTCGATCCAGTCGACGGCATCCCGGTTGCGCTGCGTTCCCTGACGCCGGTCGCCGAACTGCGTCAGGCCCTTGAGCGTCGTCTTGTAGTCGTCGAGCGTCAGCCGGGCGACGAGGGTCGCGACCGGATCCTCCGCTTCGCCGGCGGATTCCTGCGCGTGGAGCGCGGGTGCGACGACTCCGAGGGAGAGGGCGACGGCCGCCACGGCGAATGAGCGTGTACGCATGAAGCACCTTCCGGGAACGAGGGGACAGCCCGTGTCGCGCACCGTAGGTTCGTGCCCAGGGGAACCGCAACCATTCGGAAAGGAGGACCCCCATGCCCATCGCCCGTCGGCTTCTCGCCGCCGCGACGGTCCTCGCCGCCGCCGGACCGCTCTCGGCCCAGACCGAGCCGCCCGCGGAGCCGCCGGCCGACTGGGAGGCGACCGCGATCGACTACAGCAACGTCCCCTACCCGCACCCGGTGTCGTACCTCGATGTGGAGGTCTACGGGAACGACTATCGGCTCGCGTACATGGATGTGGCTCCGGCGGGCGCCCCGAACGGACAGACGGTCGTCCTCTTCCACGGGATGAACTTCTTCGCCGGGGGGTTCCGGCCCACGATCGAGGCGCTGCGGAACGAGGGGTTCCGGGTGATCGCGATCGACCGGCTGGGCTTCGGCCGGTCCTCGAAACCCATCATCCACTACAACCTCCACATCCCCGCCCGGAACGCGAAGCGGCTGCTCGACGCCCTGGGGATCGAGCGCGCCGCGATCGTCGGACATTCGATGGGCGGGATGGTGGCAACCCGATTCGCCTCGACGTATTCCGAGACGACGACGCACGTCGCCATGGTGAACCAGATCGGCCTCACCGACTCCCGTCCCGGCCGGGGGTGGACCGACGCCGACGAAGCTTACGATTCGGTGCTCAACGGAACGACGTATCAGTCGGTCCTGCGCGGACACATGCGCTATTACCCGAACGGCTGGCGCCCGGAGTACCTCGAGTGGGTGAAGGTCCAGTACGGCCTCACGCTGAGCGGAGACTGGCCGCGCATGGCGCGCGTTCGGGCGGCGCAGCGGGCGATCCTGTACGAGGACCCGGTGGTCTACGAGTGGCAGCACATCACGACGAAGGCGCTCGTCATCGGCGGCGCGGACGACCGCCTCGTGGCCGACTATCCGGCGCGCGCGCGCCATGTCGCCGAGGAACTGCAGAACGCGGAACTCTTCCTCTTCCCGACGGTCGGACATTCTCCGCAGTTCGAGATCCCGGAGCGCTTCCACGCGGAGCTGGTCCGGTTCCTGCGCTCCGACCCGGACGAACCCGCCGATCAGTCGTGGCGGGAATCGGACGTCGGCCGGCCGCCGGGTTCGTAGCGCGGGCGCCGACGGCGCGAATAGGTTCCTCCGCCATGAAGAACTCCAGGCTGCCGCCCTTCACGCTGCCGCTCCTGGCCCTCTCGGTTGCCGCCGGCTGTACCGGCGAGGCGCCGGAACGGCCGGTCCCCGTCGCGGACATGCAGGAACTGATGGTCTCCGTGATGGAGCCCGCTGCGGAGGCCTACTGGGACGGCGTGGGCGAGGTCCTCACCGAAGCGGGCGTGCACCAGTTCCGGCCCCTGACCGAGGAGGACTGGACCTCGCTGCGCAACGCGGCCTTCGTCCTCGCCGAATCCGGCAGCCTGATGATGATGGACGGCCGCGCGCGCGACCGCGGCGACTGGATGGACCACTCGCGAACGATGGTCGAGGCGGGCCGCCTGGCGCTGGACGCCGTGGACCGCCGCAACCCGGACGCCGTGTTCGACGCCGGCGCGGAGGTCTACTACGCCTGCCGCGACTGCCACGCCCGGTACGCGGCGGAAACGCTCAGGCCGAGCGATCCCCACAGCGCTCCGGGACCTGAAGAAGCTCCGGATCCAGGCGCGGACGTGACGGACGCGGCGGATCTCGGCGACGGTCGCTAGACCTTCCGGCGCATGGAACGCTTCCTCGAGTGGTTGGGGAGCACCCCCTGGAGCATCGCCCTGCTGGAGTCCACGCTGGCGTGGCCGCTGATCGAATCCTCCCACGTCCTGGCCGTGGCCCTCTTCTTCGGCACCGTGATGATGAACGACCTCCGGCTGCTGGGCTGGACGATGCGGCGCGTGCCCGTCTCCGAAGTCACCGGCCGGCTCCTCCCCTGGACCCGGATCGGATTCACGGTCATGGTCGTCACCGGGGTTCTCATCTTCTACTCGAACCCGGTCCGCTACTACCACAACGTCTTCTTCCGGCTGAAGGTGATCCTGTTCGTGGTGGCGGGCCTCAACGCCTTCCTGTTTCACCGGGGGATCCACCGCCGCGTGATGGAGTGGGAACGACTGCCCGTCCTTCCGGGACGGGCCCGGGCGGCGGGCGCCATCTCGCTCGCGGCGTGGGCGCTCATCATCGTGGCGGGCCGTCTCATCGCCTACAACTGGTTCGACTGTGACATCCCGGGACAGCCGGGCTGGGTGAACTGGGCGGCGGGCTGCCACGTGGCGGGGGACTGATGGGCGGGCGTCAGTTCGCGCCGGAAGCGTGGCTTCCCTTCTTCGAGCGGCTCGAGAACACGGGCCTCGGGACGGCCGTGCGCGAATCGATCTGGGCCTTCCCCATCATCGAGGCGGTCCACCTGCTGGGACTCGGGCTCCTGGGCGGGGCGGTGCTGCTCGCCGACCTCCGGCTCCTGGGGACGGGGCTCACGCGGCAGCCGGTCGCGAACGTCGTGCGGCACGCCCACCCGTGGCTCGTGGCGGGGGTGGCGCTGATGTTCCTGACCGGCATCCCGCTGTTCCTCTCGGAAGCCGTCAAGTGCTACTACAACACGTCCTTCTGGGTGAAGATGATCTCGCTCCCGTTCGCGCTCGCGTTCACCTTCGGGGCCCGGAGGTGGGTAGTGGCCGCCGCCCCGAGTCGCGCGAACTGGCGCACGCGGCTCATCGCCGCGATCTCGCTGGGGTTGTGGTTCACGGTGGCCGCGGCCGGACGCTGGATCGGCTTCTCCGCCTGAAGCGCGCTTCAGCGCCTTTCCAGCGGCTCCACCCGCATCAGTATATCGGCCTGCCTGCTGACCGTAGCGGCCGGAACCCACGCGGCCATGTCCCTGGCGGGTAGCGCGTAGTCCTCGGCCACCGACATGTCCACGACCCACCCCAAATCGGCGAGCGCACCCAGCGTGATGGCGGAAACGACGGTCAGCTCCTCCCCCGGGCAGTTGCCCCGGGTCATGACCTCGCCGCACAGCACGCTTCGCCAATGCCCGCCGGCGTCGGCATCCTCGGCGGGGTCGTTCGTCACCGGCACTTTCGCACCGGTGTAACCGCTCCCGCCGGCCGCATCGAACGCGGCAACGGCGTTCGGCCCGGGGAAATGGGTGTCCACTCTCCGCGCACTGCTCGGCAGGTTCACGAGCCTCACGTCGCCGGAGTACCAGTACGTGCCGATGCCGAACACGTGGCCCAGTTCGTGCAGCATCACCTCGTAGGTGAAGCGGTCCGGGACGCGGCCGAACGGCGCGACGTATGGACGGTCCCGGGTCCAGTAGACCCCGCCGCCGGGGTGGTAGAACCCGCGACCTCCTCCTCGGTTCAGGCGGGGTCCGCGCGGTCCGCCGCACGCGAGACCCGCGCACTCCTCGTCCCCGTCGAACACGAAGACCGTGAAGTCCGCGGGGCTCGTATTGTCCTTCAATGCGGCTTCGTAGAACCCCACCGCGTGATCGAACATCACTCTGGCGCAGCGCGACCAATCGTCCGGTTCGTCGTACGCCAGCGTGACCCGAAACCCCGTGGAGGCGCGGTCGTGGAGGGGGGGGTCCTCCAGTTCCGGAGCATAGCAGTCATCGACGGCGGTCAGCATCCGCCCCGTCCTCAGCTCGAACGCGGATGACAGCGCCCGGTAGTGCAGATACCGCCGCCCTCGCCGAACCGCCGTGATCTCCAGCTCGCCGCCGTCGTTCTGCCTGAGATCGAGGTTGGGTGGACCACTGACCGGGGCCTCGCCTACATGGAACTCGTCGGCCGGGAAGCCGCCCACATGGAATTCGTATGTGATATCGGCGCCCGCGCGCGAGGTGAACCAGTTGAGCGGCGTGGACGCACGCTCCCCTATGTCGTCCAGGGTGACGCCCTCGGGCACCCTTCCTGGCGCCGCGGCGGTGTCGAGGGCGGTGGGGAGAATGACCACGAGGCTGTCGGCCGCCCTCCCCACCCTTGCGGTCACCGTGAGGATCTGCGCCTCGGCGGGAGTTCCCAGGTCGAAGATGGTCCAGAACCGGGAGCTCTCCCGTTGCAGCCATATCTGTCTCAGGCTGTCGCCGACCAGCGTGCGATACGTCACTTCCTCCGTGCCCGTAGTGAACCTTACGGTCGGCTCCACGCCGGTGACCGGGCTCCCGTCGTCCTGCCTGGCCGTGACGCGGATTACCGGGGACCTGAGGCCGGGACGGATGATCAGGGTGTCCGTGCTCGCCCACTCGTTGAAGTCGAGTTCGGCGCCGCTGAGGTAGTCCTGAATGATCTTGCGCGTCTCGATCACCACGCTTGCCGCGGCGGGCGCCGGCGGAAGGGCCGGGGGAGGGGCTGGCGGCGGCTCGGGGTCCAGTGTGTCGCCCCCGCCACAGCCGATGGCGAGCACACTGGCCCAGGCGACGATCCGGTGAACTCTTCTCACGTCCGGCGGCCCCGTCGTTCCCCGTCTCCGCTCATCGGCCCACCGCCGGGTCTCGGGTGCGGGCGGGCGAGAGGGAGGACCCTCTGCTAGTCGTGCTCCTCGAGGATGCTGTGGCTCGTGACCTCCACGACCTCGCCTTCCCAGCCCGGCGGCGGCTGGCAGGGGTTCGCATCGTAGGCGGGATCGTTGGGTCGCGGCGCGCCGCCGGGAGGGGCGCCGGCGCCGGATGAGCCCATGAAGAACTTGCTGCCGTCGGTGAACGTCACGTCGCGGCCGTTGGCCCGCTGGAGCGAGTGGTCCTTGGCCTGGTAGCCGTCCACGATGAGTTCGGTGCCGGGCGCGAGGCAGTCCCGCTGGAGGCCGCGGCGCAGGAGCGTGTTCGGCGTCCCGCCCTCGACCATCCAGACCTCGGATCCCGCATCGGTCTCGACCTCGAGGTGGATCCACGTGTGCGGGTTCACCCATTCGAGCCGCACGACGGCGCCCCTGAGCCGGATGGGGGCGTTCCGGTCGAATTCCGCGCCGAAGGCGTGGTGCGCGATCAGCGGCGCAGCGGCGGCCAGCGCGACCCCGCCCGCCACGAGGTACAGAGGCAGCTTCTTCATCGATCTCACCCGTGTCTCAACCAACCATCCGGCCTTACGACGCCGGTCTTCCATCCACGGCCCAAAAGTAACAGCCGCCGGGGAGTTCCCGCGACGGCTAGCGCTCCTGGGCGCGGGCGCCGCTGAGGACGTTGGAGAGGGCGTAATTGCCCTCGTGGCAGGCGTACTCGTAGAGCTGTCCGTCGAGGCGCGTGAAGGGCACTTCCCCGCCCCAGTTCTCGACGAAGGTGTCCGGATCCTCAATGGTGAACTCGTAGTGGATCGTGTGCTCGTCCGCGCGCGTGAACCGCTCCGTCACGGTCATGTTCTCCGAGCCGGGGCCGAACAGGTAGACGTACGCCGCCATCTGGTCCGGATTCAGGTTCGTCGTGCGGACGACGAGCGTGTCGCCGGCCCAGTGGCCCCATGATTCGCCGAACCACGGGCGCACGCCGTCGGCGGCTGGCTTCGGCTCGCCCATGCGGATGATGCGGACGTCGTGCACCATCTCGGTCAGGATCATGATGTGATCGGGCGTCTGCACGATCGTGTAGTTGTTGTTGTAGAAATAGTTCGGCAGCATCGGCGGGCCGGCGTTGGAACCGAACGAGAGGATGCAGCGCTCGCCGACAGGTCGGTTCTCCGGATTGTCGAACGCTCCCCCCAGCCGCGCGAACGCCTGCATCCGGCGCCGCTGGCCCTCCGGGGTGAGATCCGGGATGCGGCCGTCTTCCGGGTACGTGAGGAGCGAGCTTCGAGGCTCGCCGTTGAACACCGCGACCCGGTCGCCCGCGTCGATCCAGAAGTAGTTGTAGCCGCCCACGCCGCCGGCCGCGCCCGTGGAACCGTCCCCTCCGACCGGCGGGGCTTCGCGATCCGGGTCGCTGGGCGCGTTTCGGTCGTCGATGTACTCCCGGCGCCGCCCCTCGCGGACCGCGACCTCCTCCGCGGAGAGCACGAGCGCCTCGCCCTCGGGGCGCTGCAGCGGCGTCATCGTCCCGTTCGTCCAGTCGCCCTGCAGATCGGGATGCCCGTCGGCGGTCCGCGGGACGACCCACTCATCCCCGGCTCCTCCGGGGACGCCGCCGGTACCGTCGCAGGCGACGAAAGAGGCGGCTCCGAGTCCGGCTCCGAGCAGCAGAGCGGCGAGGAGTCCTCGCGGGCATGGTCGACGATTCGCGAATCTCATCGGTGCGAGCCGGCTTGGCGGGGCGGGCTTGGCAGCCCGGTTACCGAATCGGGTTCTTCCGGAGGTGGCCGTACATCAGCTCCTCCACGAACGGGACGCACTTGAACTGCCCCAGCCGCGCGTCGGGATTCACGTTCCGGTAGAGCGGCAAGCGGATGGTCCACGGCTCCGAGAACGTCTCGGGATCCTCCATCGTGGCCTCGTACATCAGGTGGTCGGGCCCGAGCATCGTCCACCGCTCCGTGACGACGAGCCGGTAGCTGTGATGGTTCCCCGCCCGGTCGAACCAGGTCTGGCCGTTGAACCCGTTCACCGTGACGACGAAGGTGTCCTCCTCCCAGCGCCCCACCGACTGGCCCATCCAGGAATCCACCTGCGGGGGACCGGGATCCTCCAGATAGATGTCGCGCACCGCCCCGGCGTACTCGTAGGCGATGAAGAACTTCGACTCGCTCTGGAAAATCTGGAACGGGAGATGCATGTAGTTCGCGCGCGGGACGCCGGGCAGGTAGCAGCGGATCTCGGGGTCGCGCTCGAGCCAGCGCTCGCGGTTCTCGTCACGCCGCTCCAGGGCTTCCGGGAGGTAGGGGATGTTCCCCCCGACCACGATACCCTGCCCCGACGGCACCGACCCGACGGCCCCGAGCGCGACGACTTCATTGGCGGGGACGGGCACGACCGGGCCTTCCTGCATGGCGAGCGCCGGACGCGCCATGTGCGGCTCGACATCCCAATACGCGTTTCCGAGCGCCGCCCAGATGCCGTTGAAGTCGGGACGTCCCGAGGCCGTTCGCGGGATGCCGTCGTTCGGCGCGCAGGCGGTAACCATCCCCAGCCCCAGGGCGAGAAGGGCGGTCAGGGCACGGCTCCCGCGACGGGGATTTCGCTGCGCGCGACGTAGCTCGCGCTTCCTCGGGAAGTTCGCCATCGGCACCGACCTCCGGTTTGACCGTTCCGTACGCGTCGGATCGAAACTGCGACCCGGCCCATTCTCTGGCCAGATCGACAGTTCGGAGGCACATTTCGAGACGCGGGACGACGCATGGCGGGGGCGACGCACGGCGGGGGCGACGCACGGCGGGGTACGGGTTGCGCAACACTGAACGGCCGGAGGAGACATGAAAAACCTGCGCGTAACCGGACTGGCACACCTCACCGCACTGGGGGCCGCATTCCTCGGCATCGCGGCCTGCGGCGCGGAGGACGCCGCGGAAGACGAGATGATGGATCCGACCGCGGTCACGGATCCGGCGGCCGCGGGTCTCCCGAACCCCACGCCCAATGTCATCAAGGACTGGGCCCAGCTTCCGGACGGGCGCGAATGGGGCTCCACGGCGGGCGTCGATATCGATCCCATCGACGGTCACATCTGGGCCTACGACCGCTGCGGCGGGATCGCGCTCGCGGGGGGGTGCGCGGAGAACCTCGTCGACCCCGTCGTCAAGTTCCACCGCGAGACGGGCGAGGTCCTCGCCAGCTTCGGGGCCGGCCTGTTCGTGCTGCCGCACGGCATCCACGTGGACGACGACGGCAACGTGTGGATCACCGACTCCATGGGCACGCTCGACAAGGGGCACACGGTGGTGAAGTTCTCGCCCGAGGGGGAGGTGCTGATGACGCTCGGCGTGCCGGGCCGCGTGGGCACCGAGCCGGGCTATTTCAACCAGCCGTGCGACGTGATCACCGCCCCCGACGGCTCGATCTTCGTGTCGGACGGTCACAGCGGGCAGAACGCGAACCCGCCGCCGGGAGCCACCGGCCGCATCATCAAGTTCTCGCCCGAGGGCGACTACATCATGGAGTGGGGCGTGATCGGAGACGGACCGGGCGAATTCCGGACGCCGCACGCGCTGGAGTTTGATTCGCAGGGGCGGCTGTTCGTAGCGGATCGCGGGAACCACCGCATCCAGATCTTCGACCAGGAAGGGAACCTGCTCGATACCCATTACCAGTACGGCCGGGTGAGCGGACTGTTCATCGATGACGAGGACAACGTGTACGCGATCGACTCGGAGTCGAACCCCAACACGCACTCCGACTGGCTGACCGGTGTCCGGATCGGGCACGCGGCGGAGGACGTGGTCACGGCCTTCATCCCGCCGCACGAGTCCGAGGATCCGCAGGGCGAGGCCGGCGAGGGGGTTGCGGTCGACGCGGACGGGAACGTTTATGCCGCGGAGGGACCGAACTCGCGGGCCGCCGCCGAGGGCGGGCTCACAAAGTACACGCGCAATTGATGAGCAACGGACGCAGGGCTGCTGCAGGAGAGAAAAGACGATGAGGATGAGAAGATTCGCTTCGGGGATGGCGGTGGGTGCGGTGACGCTGGCCCTCACGGGGTCCGCCGCCATGGCGCAGGAACTCAACGAGGTGTGTCCGGACTCGCCGGACATGACGGGCGCCCTGTGGGGGCTTGTCTCGGACGGGGACACGCAGATGGGGCTGCCCAGCGCCACCGTCGTCGCCACCTGGGAGAAGGACGGGGAGGAAGGACAGATGGAAGGGCAGACCGCGCTGGACGGCGGTTACACGCTCTGCTACGTGCCGCTCGGCGTCGAGATCTCGGTTCAGCCGGTGTTCATGGGCACGGGAGGGGCGGCCATCACGGCCAATCTCACGGAGCAGATCACCCGCCTGGACCTCCCCTTCTCGCTCTCCGCTGTCGGTGGCGGCGGCGGCGGCGACGACGATCGCATCTGGGCCTGCTTCGGAGGCACGACGGACAATCAGATCAACCTCCAGAATTCGCGGCTCGTTCGCTGCGACCCCGGCTGGGAAGGAATCGACCGTTGTCCGAAGGAATCGGAACACGGCCAGCTGCAGGCGCAGATGGCGGGCGCCGGGGTCGGACAGTTCCGGGAAGCGCTCGAGAGGCTCGTGGCCGACGCGCAACGGGTAGGCGCGAACGCACTCATCAACTGGCGGAGGAGTGGAAATTCGTTTACCGCCGAGGCGGTCACCATCTCCGTCGATCCCGCCACCTGCCGTTGAATCCGGAGAGCGTCGGGTGCGGGCTCCAGCCCGTGAGCCCGCACCGACGCTCATCCCCGGCGGGTCGGCCGGTCCTGCTGCCGGCCGGTTCCGCTTCCTGTCAGGTCCGCTAGCGGCGTCGCACGCGGATCGGGAAAGGCGGACGCTCGGGCGTTGCCACCGGTGACGCCTCGAGTTGCTCCAGCACGACCTCGATCGCCTTCTCCAACTGCGGGTCGACGCCCGCGATCACCTCGGCCGGCCACTGCTCCACTTCGATATCCGGCGGTACGCCCACGTTTTCGACGATAAACCCGTCCTCCGTCCATATCGCGACGTTCGGCGCCGTAATCACCCCGCCGTCCATCAGGACGGGGAAACCCAGGACGCCGACCAGGCCGCCCCAGGTGCGGCGGCCGATGAGGGTGCCCATCTCGAGCTTGCGGAACATCCAGGGCAGCATGTCGCCGCCGGAGCCGGCGGTCTCGTCGATGAGCATCACCTTCGGGCCCGGGATGGCGCCCTGCGGCGTGACGAGGTCGGCCCCGTAGCGCATCGCCCAGTGCGACATGTACGGGCGCCGGAGGATGTTGATGTAGTAGTCCGCGATCTGGCCGCCCCCGTTGTGCCGCTCGTCGATGATCACGGCCTCCCGGTTCGTCTGCGGGAAGAAGTAGCGCTTGAAGTACTCATGTCCCGCGCCGGCCGTGTTGGGCACGTACACGTATGCGACTCGCCCCTCCGTGGCTTCGTCGACGCGCGCGAGGTTGCCCTCCACCCAGTCCCGGTTCCGCAGCGCGCCCTCGTTCGCCACCGGCACGACGTCGACGGTGCGGGACCCCGTCCCATCCGGCGACGGCCCGACGGTGATCGAGACGATCCGGCCGGCCGTGTTCTCGAACCGGCTGAAGAGGTTCTCCGGCGCCGAGAGATCGACTCCTTCGACCGCCAGCAGGTAGTCGCCGGCGTCGACCTCGACTCCCGGCTCCGTGAGCGGGGACCGGAGTCCCGGGTTCCAGTTGAGACCGCCGTACACCTTCTCGAACCGGTACCGCCCCCGGTCGACGACGAAGTCCGCGCCCAGCTGACCGCCCGGCACGTCGTCCGTCTCGTGGAGGAAGTCGCCGCCGCCGCCGCGGTGGTGCCCCACCGCGATCTCGGAATGGAGCCACGTCATGAGCCGGTTCAGGTCGGCCCGTGAGGTGAGGTGGGGGAGAAAAACAGCGTACTTCTCCTTCATGGCGGGCCAGTCCGCGCCGTGCATGTTCGGGTCGTAGAAGTAGTCGCGGTTGATCCGCCAGGCCTCATCGTAGATCTGACGCCACTCCGCCCGTGGATCGATCCTCACCTCGACATCGGCGACGCCGAGACGATCCGCGCCGGATCCGATGTCCGTCCCGCCCGCGTTGCTGATGAACCATCCACCCGATGTCGCGTACAGCACGCTCCTGCGGTCCGCCGACAGGTCGTAGAAGCGCGTGCCGCCGACCACCGTCGCCGCTTCGCGGTCGGCGAGTGAGAAGCGGTGAAGGCTGGGACCCGCACCGGGGCTTCCGAACCCGCTGGCCGTCTCGCTTCGGATGTAGAAGAGCTGACCCGGCTCCCCGGGCTGCAGGTTCGCGTAGCCGGCTTCGGGCAGCGGCAGGGCGAGGATCCGCTGGTCGAGGTCGTCGAAGTCGATGTGGACCGTTACTTCGTCCGCATCGTCGGCGCCCTCCGCTTCCGGTTCGGCCTCGTCCCCGGCCTCTTCGTCGCTTTCCCTCGCCAGAGGTGACGGCGTGCCCTTCTCGAGGACCGCGAGATAGATCGCGTTCGTCATCTCGAAGTCGTTGTTCGACTGGGCGAACCACTGGACGACGGGGCCCGCGTCGGTGGACGACGTGAGATAGAGGTACTGGCCGCCGGCGTCGAAGACGGCCTCGGAGACGTCGCTGAGTCCGTCGGTGACGGCCCTCGTCTCGCCCGTTTCGAGCAAGTGGACGTATGCCGTGCGGATGTTGGTCTCGTTGTTGCGCGTGTAGACGAGCCACCGGGAGTCCGGCGACCAGGCGTGCGAGGGCGGGGGCAGCGGCCCGTACATCGCGTCGGCATCCACGCGGTGGGTGTCCCCGGATTCGAGATCGATCCAGTACACGGCCCGCGAGTTGTCCGTGTAGCTGATCTTCATGCCGTCGGGCGACCACACCGGGTCCCCGTAGAACCCGGCGCCATCGAGAACGTAGCTGCGCGCCTCTCCCGCCCCCGACTGGGGAGCCACGTATAGCCGGTATTCGCCGGAGGCATCCGAGAACCAGGCGATCGACTCTCCGTCCGGCGACCAGGCGGGACTCCGCTCATGGGCGGCGGTCGACTGCGTGAGGTTGCGGTCGTCGCCCTTGTCGCGCGGCAAGGTGACGATCTCGCCCCGGAACTCGAAGGCGGCGCGGGCGCCGGAGGGCGAAAGGCTCGCGTTGCGGACGAAGTTCCCGCCGCTGGCGTAGCGGGGCCGCACCTCCAGGAGGTCCGTCGCGATCCGCACCGGCACCAGGTGACTCGCGCCCGAGCCGGGATCGAGCAGATGGAGCCGCCCCGCCTGCTCGTAGGCGATCCGGCCGGCGCCGGCGGACGCGTTCAGGACCGGAAAGTCCTCGTGCGCGGTGACCCGCGAGACGTGCCCCGTCCCCGGGTCGTAGGCATGGACGTTGAACTCCCCGTCGCGGTCCGAGCGGAAGAAGACGCGGTCCCCGATCCACATGGGATCCGTGTCGTTCGAGCGGCCCTCCGGCTGCGGGATCTGAACGACGGAATGGTCCGCCACATCGTAGATCCAGATCCGCGTCGTCGTCCCGCCCCGGTAGTTCTTCCACTGAGTGAAGGCTTCGTACAGCGGCGTGTAGGCGATCTTCGCGCCGTCCGGGGAGAACGTCGCCTTGAACGCGTGCGGAATGGGCAGTTGTTCGGGGTGTCCGCCGCTCGTCGCGACCGTGAACAACTGCGCGTGGCGGCCCGTGTAGGCGTTGCGTCCCGATGAAAAGAGCACCGCCGATCCGTCGGGCGTGAAGCTCTGGACGAGATCGGCTCCCGGGTGCCACGTGAGTCGCGCGGGCACACCTCCGTCCGCGGGCACGAGAAAGACATCGGTGTTCCCGTCGTATTCCCCGCTGAACGCGATCCATTCACCGTCCGGTGAGAAGCGCGGGTTGAACTCGACGCCGACGTGCGAGGTCAGCCTGCGCGGCGAACTCCCGTCGATTCCCGCGGTCCACAGGTCCCCGGCGTACGCGAACGCGATCCGGTCCGCGCTTACCGCGGGCTGCGCGAGCATGAGCGTGCCGGTGGCGTCCTGCGCCCAGGCGGGGCGGAACGAGGCCGCGAGGAGCATGGCCGTGAGGAGGGACGAGCGTGCCTTCAAGGGTACCTTCATCGGATCCTTCGCAATCTGGGGTGGATTTGAGTCGAGCCGTGAACGCTGTCGGACTGTACGCCTGATTGTACGTCCGGAGACGTCGAAACCGGTATTGGCAGCCGGCCGTACCGATCCCGTATCGGCCCCGCATTGACCCTGCCGTGCGGTTGCCCGCTCGAGTCGGGCCTCCTTACCGTCTCTCGCGCGAGTGTCGTTTCACCAGCTTCGAACCCACCCCTGGAGTTATCCACATGAACACGCGTTTCGGTCGCCGTCCCCGTCACCCGTTCGGTTCCGCCGTCTGCGCCGGGCTCTTCGCCCTTCTCGCGGCCGCCCAGATCGCGGCGCAGAGTTCGGAACTCGAGGTCGGCCGGACGTTGCCGGGCACGCTCGCCGCGGGCGACACGGCGCGCTACACGATCGAGACGGGTGAGAACGACTTCGTCCTCGGCGAGGTGAACCAGATCTCCGTCGACGTGACGGCGCGCGTCCTCGACCCCGAGGGGACACAGGTCGGCCGTTTCGGGGGGCTGGGGCGCGGGGTCGAGCGCTTCGGCGGGCGGACGTCCGGCGCGGGCGTCCACACGCTGGAATTGTTCGTCGCGGGGGACGATGACGAGGCCGGCGGGCGCTACGAGATCACGCTGCTGCGGCACGAACCCGTCGCGACAGACCCGGAGGAACTCGCCGATCAGATCATGTCCCGCTTCGACGGGCCGGATTCTCCGGGAGGTGCGGTGCGCGTGTGGCGCGACGGCCGCACGCTCTTCTCGAAGACCTACGGGATGGCGAACCTCGCCTACGACCTCCCCTTCGAGGAGGACACGCGGACGAACATCGGCTCGACCTCGAAGCAGTTCACCGCCTTCGCGATCATGCTGCAGGCAGAGCGCGGACTCCTCTCCCTCGACGACGACATCCGCAAGCACGTCCCCGAACTCCCGGAGTTCGAGCACGCCATCCAGGTGAAGCACCTGATCACCCACACGTCGGGTCTGCGCGAATTCCTGAACCTGCTGCGGATGACGGGCCGCCGCCTCGACCACGGGGACTGGATCGACCGTTCGGAACTCATCGATATCGTGCAGCGGCAGCCCGCCCTCCAGAACGCGCCCGGCGCGGAATGGAACTACAACAACACGGCCTTCGGACTCGCCGCCGTCATCGTCGAGCGCACTTCCGGGCAGGACTTCCATGTCTTCATGGAGGAAAACGTGTTCGGACCGCTGGGGATGACCGGGACGATGGTGCGTCCCTCCACGCGACACATCGTCCCCAACATGTCCGAGGGCTACACCCCGGGACCGGACGGATACCGCCAGATCGGAGATCTTGGCGGCGCGGTCGGGGCGGGGGCGATCTACAGCACGATCGGCGACCTCCAGACATGGGCCGAGAACTACGCGAACCCGCGGGTTGGCACGCCGGACAGCATCGACGAGATGACGACGTCGTTCGTCCTCAACGACGGGGAGGAGACAGGCTACGGATATGGACTCAGCGTGGGCGAGCAGGGCGGACTGAAGCGCGTGAGCCACGGGGGAGCCGACGTCGCCCACCGTTCGATGTTCGTCTACTTCCCCGAGATCAACGCCGGCCTCACGACCCAGAGCAATCACGCCCAGTTCAACAGCGGCGTCGCCTATGAACTCGCCGCGGCCTTCTTCAAGGACGCGATGGAGGAGGAAGAAGCGGATGCCGTAGCGGCTGCCGGCGATTTCGATCCCGCCAGCTACGACCCCGAGGCCTTTGACGAGTTCGTCGGCCGCTATTCGCTGGACGCAGCGCCGAACTTCATCCTCACCTTCACGCGCGAGGACGACACGTTCTACACGCAGGCGACGGGCCAGCAGCGGCTCGAGATCGTCCCCACGTCCGACTCGACCTTCCGCCTGCTCGCGGTAGAGGCCTCCGTCACTTTCCTGCGGGATCCGGAGGGCGACGTCGAGGGGCTCACGCTGCATCAGAACGGGGACAACCACGCCACGCGCCTCGAGGATGATGAGGCCGGGGCATGGGAGCCGACGGCCGAGGATCTTGCCGACTTCGCCGGTCGCTTCTTCAGCGAGGAACTGGAGACGTTCTACACCTTCACCGTCGAGGATGGAACGCTCGTGCTGCACCAGCGCCGGCTCGACCGGACGGAACTCGAGCCCGGAGAAGAGGACCGGTTCTCGGGCGGCGGCCTGTCGGTCGCCTTCGAGCGGGACCGCAACCGACAGGTGATCGGCTTCTACCTCTCCAACGTCCGCACGCGCGACGTCCGCTTCGGCCGGGTGCGCTGACAGAAACCGGGGTTCGGCTTAGCTTGTAACTGAGAGATGCCGGCAGGTTCAACCGAAGGGCGGGAGGCGCTCGCGATGACGGGATTCGGAGTTCGTTTCGGTCGGAATGCTGGGCGGGGAACCTTTCTTCTGGCGGCGGTCATCGCGTTCGGGGCTTTCCCCGGCGCCGCGTGGGCGCAGGGTCGAATCGCAGGCTCGGTCACGGATGACGACACGGGCGCACCCCTGGCGGCCGTGCTGGTCGAGGTCCTGGACGCACAGGGCGCGGTGGCGGCGCAAGCCACCACGGGCCCAGGCGGCACCTATGCCATCGACGGTGTGTCCGCAGGCTCGTATTCGGTCCGGTTCACCGCACCGGGCTGGGTGACCGTCGTCATGGAATCGCAGGCCGTCGCCGCGGGCCAGTCGACGACCGTCTCGACGACCATGACGCAGCAGTCGTTCGAACTCAATCCGCTCACCGTCACCGCGTCCCGCACGCATGAGAAGGTGCTGGAGGCGCCGGCAGCGGTGGAGGTCGTCTCGACGCGCGATCTCGAGGAACGCCAGGTGACGTCTCCGATCGAGCATGTGGAACACCAGCCCGGCGTGGACGTCGCCCGCACGGGGATTCGCGGCCGCGCCGCGGTGTTGCGCGGCTTCAACAACATCTTCTCCAGCCGCACCCTGTTCATGACGGACAACCGGATCGCGCGCGTGCCGTCGCTCCGGGTGAACATCTTCTACCTGAACCCGGCCTCGGACCTCGACATGGACCACGTCGAGACCGTCCTGGGCCCGGGGTCGGCCCTCTACGGACCGAATGCGGCGGGCGGCGTTGTCCACTACCTCACGAAGTCCCCCATTCACTCGCCGGGCGCCAGCTTCTCGGTGGGCGGCGGCCTCCGGCAGCAGGGCGACACGCCGGGGGTCGGCAGCGGCCCGATCCAGGGCGAGGACGCCGGGCTGTTCCAGTTCGATGGGCGCATCGCCGTGGCCCCGAGCGACAAGTTCGGCTTCAAGATCTCGGGCCAGTACTTCGACGCGACCGAATACGTCTTCAACGATCTGGCCGAGGCGCAGGTGCAGGGCGCGGGGCAGGCCTGTATCGGAGCCGGGTTCGACCCCACATCGCCGGCCTGCCAGCCGTTCACTTCCGGACTCGACCTGACGAATCCGACGGATCAGGGCGTGCTGGCCCAGTCCGCCCGGAATGCGGCCATGGGGCGCGATGACGGACACCGGAACTGGGCCGTGGACGCGCGCATGGACTTCGAGCCGTCGCCGGGGACTTCGCTCATTCTGGCCGGGGGACGAAACGTTGCCGCCCAGGCAACGGAACTCACCGGATTGGGCGCGTCCAACGTCACCAACTGGGGCGTCACATACGGACAGGCCCGTCTCCGGCACAAGGATCTGTTCGCGCAGGTCTTCTACAACTACAACACGAACGACGAAACCTTCCTCCTCCGCTCGGGCCGGCCGCTCTTCGACAACTCTTCCCTGATGGTGGGACAGGTGCAGCACCAGTCGCGGATCGGCTCGGCGCACCGGCTCATCTACGGGGTCGACTACCTCGGGACGAACCCGGACAGCCGGGGCACGATCAACGGACAGTTCGAGAACGACGACGAGACGACGGAGGTCGGCGGCTACGTCCAGTGGGAGTGGGCGCTGAGCCCGAAGGTCGATCTCACGGGCGCGTTCCGGTACGACTACAACAGCAGCCTGACGGATCCGGTCTTCTCCCCGCGCGCGGCGCTCGTGTACAAGCCGGATGCGGCGAACTCGTTCCGGGTCACTTTCAACCGGGCGTTCTCTACGCCTACCTCCACGAACCAGTTCCTGGATATCTCCGGGGGGACGATCCCGATCCCCGGCCTGCCGTTCCGGTACGACCTCCGCGCGACCGGCTCCGCCGGCAACGGGCACATGTACATGCGGGATTCGAATGGGATCCCGATGCATATGTCGCCTTTCAACGTGCTGGGCGGGGGCAGTGCGCGGCAGTTCCTTCCGTCGACCACGGCCCAGCTTTGGAGCACGGCGATAAACACGCTCAGCGCTGTGGCCGGGGCCGATCCTCAGCTGGCACCGCTGGCGGCACTCCTGCCATTGATCCCCGTCCCCTCGCAGGACCAGGTGGGTATCCTGGCCCTGCTCCTCGACGTGGAGGCGGCGGGAGGCGGCGCACCGCCCGCAGGCTGCGTGGCTCCGCCGTTCTGTCAGGCGGTCGATCTCGCCGCTCTGCAGGACATCGAGGCGCTCGGTCCGACGGTCAGCAACACGCTCGAGGTGGGCTACAAGGGGCTGTTCGGAGACCGAGTGTCGTTCGGGGCCAACGCCTGGTTCACCCGCTACGACAGCTATATTGCCCCCCTGCGGCTGCTCTCGCCCAACCTCTTCCTGAACGGCGCGCAGTTGCGACCGTATCTGGAAGGCGTGTTCCGGCAGTTCGTCGGCGTGGCCTTCCCAAACGAGGCCGTCGCGCTCGGTACGGCCCAGCTGGTCGCGGATCTCGCCGCACAGGTTCCTCTGGGAGCTGTGACTCCCACCAGTGCCGGCGGCACGACGTCCGCCATGGTGCTCGGATACCAGGATGCCGGCGGGTTCGACGTCATGGGGGGCGAGCTGGGCGCCGGTTTCCTCCTCAGCGACCGGCTGGAGATGGCCACTTCGCTGTCGTTCATCGACAAGAACACCTTCGAGACGGCGGGCGAACTCCTGAGCGAGGTATCGCTGAATGCGCCGACGGTGCGCGGGACCGCGTCGCTCACGTACCGGAACGACGATTCAGGAGTCAACGGCGGCCTGCGCTTCCGGGCGCAGAACGGCTATCCGTTCAATTCGGGCCCCTGGGTGGGCGATGTCGACGCCATCACCACGCTGGACGCGAATTTCGGCTTCCGCGTCCCGGGGTACGAGGACCTCTGGTTCCAGGTCGACGTATCCAACGTCTTCGACAAGGCATACCAGAGCATGCTCGGGGCGCCGGCGATCGGGCGCGTGATACTCGCCCGCATGCGCTGGGACTTCAGCCCGTTCTAGCAGAATGCCGGGGGTGGGGCTCGAACCCACACGGGGATGGACCCCTTCGGATTTTAAGTCCGATGCGTCTGCCAATTCCGCCACCCCGGCGCGCGTGCCGCACGCGCAAGCTAACGCCTCGCCCGCACGGGGGCAGACGAACCGCCTCCGCTTGCGGGTGAGGTGGCACCGGGCCCAGCATGGACGGGAGGATTTCGCCCGGAGGCCATCATGAATCGATTCCTGAAGCGACGCGCCCTCGCCCGCACCTTCTCAGGTCTCGGCGCGCTATCGATCCTGCTCCTCACGGCAAGCGCCGCGTCCGCGCAGGCGCATCCGAATCCGGCCACGCCCGACTCGCTGCGACAGATCCAGACGATGGAGCCGCGCATCGGGCCGCCGGGCACCGAGGTCAGCCTCTACACGGAGAACATCCCGCTCCAGGCGAGGGTGGTCGTCGGCCTGGGGGCCATCGGCACGGGCTTCGAGGAACTCGGGACGGGCGACCAAGGCGAGTTCGGCGAGATCGGAGCCACCGTGCACGTGCCGCAGACGGCGACGTGGGACCGTGCCGTCGTCTTCATCATCTTCAACGGGAACTTTGCGCCCACGGGGCTTTCCGACCCGTTCCACGTGACGGATGAGGACGGCCGGGTCCAGCGCACCGGCATGATCGCCGGGCGGGAAAACGGTTGCGTGACGTTCGAGGATCGGGATGGGTACTTCTACACGCTGGCCGGCGACCTGGGAGACGCGGCGACCGGGGATTACTTCATCGTCGAGGGGGCAGCGTCACGTTCGGTAGCCTGCCCGCACGCGGACACGATCGAGGTCGACCGCATGGAGGAGACGGAACCGTTCGAGCGTCCCCACCCGGAGCCGTTCCGCTAGCCGTCGGCTAAGAACCCCGCGTCAGCGCCGGCGCCGGGCGTTTCAGCGCCTGGACGAGCCGGTGACTTCGACGAGGAAGATAACGAGGAGCGTGATCAGGACGGGGATGGCGAGCAGCCATTCCTGCAGTTCGGGCATCGTGTCTTCTCCTTTCCTTATCGTTTGCCGGTACTGCCGAGCCCGCCCGCGCGATCCGTCGAGACCGCGACCGGCCCCTCCTCCCAGCGCGCGACCCGGTACTTGTGGAGGACGACCTGGGCGATCCGTTCACCGTGTTCGATCCGAATGGGGTGCGGCGCCGAGTTGAGGACGAGGACGAACCACTCGTCCGGATAGTCTGCGTCCACGGTACCGGGCGCGTTCGGCACTGTGAGCCCGCGCTTCCAGGCGAGCGACGACCGCATTCGAATCTGCGCTTCGTAGCCGTCGGGCAGGCGCGCGCGGAAGCCCGTCGGCACGAGCGCCCGGTCGCCGGGTTCGAGGACGATCGAAAGCGTACCGTCCGCGGCGGAGATCGCGGTCACCGAGGCGGTTTCGCGGCTGGCACCATGATGGACCCGGATCGGCCCGCACGTGAGATGCGCCCGGATGTCGTAGCCGGCCGACTGCTCCGTAGCTCGCGTCGGAACACGAACATCTTCCGCCAGCTTCTCGAAGATGACGCGCGCACCATCAGCGTCGGACAAAACCCCTCCCCCACCTGCCTGACCGTTCAGCGGAACCGACGTGCCCATTCTGCGGCGGCGGACATGAATCTGTCGAGATGCTTCCCCGTCGTTTCGTCCGCCAACTCGAGATCATCGTCGAAGACGGCGCCCGCCCCCGAGAGCAGCACCCGCGGCTGCGGCATGACGTGAGCGTTCAGCCCCGCGAGCGATTCGCGCAGGGAGCGCTGGGCCAGCGCCGTCCCCAGGCGGCCGGGCGTCGCCCCCATGATCGCGACGGGCTTCCCGTCCCACGCCTGCGGACGCGGCGGTCTCGACCCCCAGTCCACGGCGTTCTTGAGCACGGCCGGCAGACCTCCGTTGTACTCCGGCGTCACGAGCAGCACGAGGTCCGCGGCGTGAACCGCAGCCTTGAATTCCGCGACCACGTCCGGATCGCCGGCGGCCTCCACGTCTCCGTCATAGAACGGCAGCCGGGACGGATCGAAATCCCGCGTCTCGACACCGTCCGGCGCCCGCGCGATGGCGGCCCGCAGGAGCGCCCGGTTGAACGACCGTCGACGGCAACTGCCCGCAACGGCGAGCACGGAGAGCGGCGCCGGACCCGACGCCGACGCTGAGTCTGGTTGGCGTGTCATGGGCCGGAGAGTGCGCCACGCGGGGACCGCGCGCAAATTGCGACAGCTCGCCGGCAGCGGCGACGTTCCCGCGGGAACATCACACTTCGAGGAGCCGTCCGATGAAACAGTCTTCGTTCGTGTACCGCGCGATGCTCGCGGTCGTCCCGTACACCTGTTCGCTTGCACTTCTGTTCGCTACCGCAGGCGCCACGACCGCGCAGGAGGCTTCGAACGGAGACGGGGAGCCGGAGAACGAGAACCTGCCGCTGCCCGTCGACCGGACCGTCGCCATGGACATGACCGAGGGGAGCTGGATTTCTCTCGACGTGAGCCCGGACGGCGAGACGATCGTCTTCGACTACCTCGGCGACCTCTTCACCATCCCGATCGGCGGCGGGGATGCGACGCAGCTCACCTCGGGGATGGCCTTCGACGCCCAGCCCCGCTTCTCCCCCGATGGCGCGCGGATCGTCTACACGTCCGACTACGACGGCGGACAGAACATCTGGATCCGCTCGCTCGACGGCTCCGACACCACGCCGATCTCGAAGGGCGCGGCCAATCGCGCCGAGTCGCCCGAGTGGCTTCCGGACGGTGACTACATCGTGGCGTCGATGGGCGGCTTCCGCGGGGGCGGCCTGCCGAAGCTCAAGATGTTCCACGTGGACGGCGGGAGCGGCATCCAGCTCGTCTCGGAACCGGACAACCTGAAGATGCTCGGGGCCGCGGTCTCCTCCGACGGCCGCTACATCTGGTATGCGCGGCGAACCGGCGACTGGACCTACAACGCGCAGTTTCCGCAGTACCAGCTCGAGGCGTACGACCGAGAGTCGGGCGAACGATACACCCGCTCCTCGCGATACGGCTCCGCGATCCGGCCCGTGCTCTCGCCCGACGGCCGCTGGCTCGTGTTCGGGACGCGGCACGAGGCACACACCGGGCTCTTGATCCGGGACCTCGAGAGCGGCGACGAGCGCTGGCTCGCCTATCCCGTCCAGCATGACGACCAGGAGTCGCGCGCCACGCTCGACGTACTTCCCGGCATGTCGTTCACCCCGGACTCCCGGCACCTCGTCGCCTCCTACGGCGGGAAGATCTGGAAGCTGCCGGTCGAGGGAGGCGAGGCGGAGGAGATCCCCTTCCGCGTCCGGTTCGACCTCACGCTGGGACCGAGGGTCGACTTCGACTATCCGATCGAGGACACGCCGACCTTCACCGTGCGCCAGATCCGCGACGCGGCGCCCTCCCCCGCCGGGGACCGGCTCGCCTTCACGGCGCTGGACCGCCTCTGGGTGTCGGGCGCCGACGGCTCGAGCCCCGAACGCCTCACGGACGCGGACATGTCGGAGCACTTCGCGACCTGGTCGCCGGACGGCGCGTGGATCGCGTACTCGACGTGGGACGGAAACGAGGGGCACCTGTACAAGGCGCGGAGCGACGGCGGCGGGGATCCGGTGCGGCTCACGCGCGACGCGGCGACGTACTTCGCCCCCGCGTGGGGGCCGGGCGACCGGATCGTCGCGGTGCGCGGCCTCGTGCGGGCCTACGAAACACAGGGCGAGGGCGGCGCTCCGGGGACCGAGATCGTGTGGGTGTCCGCCGACCCGGACGGCTCCGGCGGCGGGCCGGCGACGCTCATCGCGCCCACGGACGGACGGGCGAATCCCCACTTCGTGGAGGAGAACGACCGCATCCACCTCTTCCGTTTCCCCGACGCCCTGGTCTCGATTCGCTGGGATGGGACGGACGAGAAGGAGCACGTGAAGGTGCGCGGGCCCACGCCGCAGGGCTCGACGCAGGGCCTGACCCCCTCGACCATCGAGATGGCGCCGCGCGGCGATCAGGCGCTCGCGGAGATCCAGCGCGAGATCTACACCGTGACGGTGCCGCGCGTCGGCGTGACGCCGACGATCAACGTCTCCAACCCGGACAACGCCTCCTTCCCCGCCCGCCGCGTCACCGACATCGGCGGCGAGTTCCCCGCCTGGAGCGGCGACGGCCGCACGGTGCACTTCTCGCTCGGCAACGCCCACTTCTCCTACGACCTCGATGCCGCGCAGGCGTACGAGGACAGCGTGGAGGCGTCCGAAGCCGCCGAAGATGTCGATGAGACGGACGAGGAGGCCGGAGCGGACGAGGAGGAAGAGGAGGAGGTGACCGAACAAGAGGAGGAGGACGAGGGCTACCGCGCGGTTGAACACCGCATCCTCATCGACGCGCCGCGCGACATCCCCACCGGCGTAGCGGTGCTCCGCGGCGGGCGCGCGATCACGATGAACGGCAGCGAGGTCATCGAGAACGCGGACATCGTGGTCCGGAACAACCGGATCGAGGCGGTGGGCGCGAGCGGTACGGTCGCCGTGCCGGAAGATGCCGTCGTCTTCGACATCAGCGGCCGGACGGTCGTGCCGGGGTTCGTCGACACGCACGCGCACCTGCGGGCGCGCGACCAGCTCCACCGCACCGACGTGTGGCCCTACCTCGCCAACCTCGCGTACGGAGTGACGACGACCCGGGACCCGCAGACCGGGAACACGGAGGTGCTCTCCTACGCGGACATGGTCCGCACCGGGACCATCCTCGGGCCGCGCGTCTACTCGACGGGGCCGGGCGTCTTCTGGCAGGACGGGATCGACACGGAGGAAGAGGCGAGGGATGTTCTCTCCCGCTACGCCGACTACTTCGATACCAAGACGATCAAGATGTACGTGGCCGCGGCGCGAAAGGGGCGGCAGCACATCATCATGGCGGCCCGCGAACTGGGGCTCATGCCGACGACGGAGGGGTCGCTGAACCTTCGGCAGAACCTCACGGAAACGCTGGACGGATACCCGGGGCTCGAGCACTCCATCCCCGTCTTCCCGGTGTACGACGACTACGTGCGGCTCTTCGCCGAGACGGGTCGGGTCTACACGCCGACGCTGCTGGTATCGTACGGGGGGCCGTGGGCGGAGAACTACTTCTATTCGCGCGAGAACCCGCACGACGATCCGAAGTTACGCCGCTTCGTCCCGCACGATGAGGTGGACTCGCGCACACTGCGCCGGCCGCAGTGGTTCCGGGAGGACCAGCACGTGTTCTCGCGGCACGGGGAGTTCGTCAGGAACCTCGTCGACGCGGGCGGCAAGGCGGGCGTGGGGAGCCACGGCCAGCTGCAGGGACTCGGCTACCACTGGGAGCTGTGGGCGATGGCCGCCGACGACATGGACGAGCACGACGCGCTGCGCACGGCGACGATCTTCGGCGCCGAAGCGATCGGGCTCGACCGGGATCTCGGCTCGATCGAGGCGGGCAAGCTCGCCGACCTCGTGATCCTGACGGCGAACCCGCTGGACGACCTTCGCAACACGAACGCGATCGAGCAGGTGATGTTCAACGGGCGCCTGTACGACGCGGATACGCTGGACGAGATCCATCCCCGGCAGCGGCCGCTGGCCCCGCTCTGGTGGTGGGACGACGAGCCGGACGGTGTCCCGGGCGTGACGGCCCGCTGACGGAGAAGGCCGATCGGTGCGGAGCGGTTACGACTTCGTGATCGCGGGCGGAGGCGTCGTCGGCGCCTCCGTCGCCTTCCACCTGGCGGAGCTGTCGGACGCCTCCGTCGCCCTCTTCGACCGGGGAGAGGTGTGCGGCGGGGGCACGGGCCGGTCGTGCGCCATCGTCCGCAGCCACTACTCGGTGGCGAGCAACACCGCGCTCACGCTCCGGAGTCTCGACGTGTTCCGCGATTTCCGGGGGGCGCTCGGCGAAGACGACGTGGAGTGCGGCTTCGTGAACTCGGGCTACCTCATCCTCGCGGGGCCCGGAGCGTTCGCCGACCGGCTGGCCGACAACCTGGCGCGGCAGCGGGAGCTGGGCGCGGACACGTCGCCCATCGGCCGGGCGGAGGCGCTGGAGGTGCATCCCTGGCTCGAACTGGAGGGCGTGGCCGCCATCGGCTGGGAACCGGCGTCCGGCTACGCGGACCCGGTCGCCACAACCCGCGGGTACGTGACGGCCGCCCGGCGGCGCGGGGTCGCGGTGTTCGAGCACACGCCCGTGGAGCGGCTGCGCCTCGCACCGGCTGGCGGTCCGTCCATGGGTCGCGTGACCGGCGTGGCGACGCCCGGTGGAACGGTGGAGGCCGGGTGCGTCGTGAGTGCGGTGGGGCCCTGGACCCGCGGTCTCTACGCCGGCTCCGGTCTACCGGACGATGCCATTGACGCCCTCCGCCTAGAGGTGTCGCGGCACGTGGTGCTGACGTTCGGCGGCGCATCTCCGTACGGCCCTGAACTGCCTATCGTCAAAGACCTTACAGTCGATAACAAAATGTATTTTCGACCTGCGGACGGCGGCGTCGTGCTTGTGGGGACCGGAGATTTCGGAGACCCGCTGGCGGATCCCGACCGAATGACCGCCGCAGCTCCTCGGGACCTCGTCGCCCTGCAGCGAGCCCAGGTCGGAGCCCGCATGCCGGCCTTCAAGGGGGCGCGGCTCACGGGTTCGTGGGTGGGTCCCTACGACATCACGCCGGACTGGAATCCGGTGTTGGGTCCCGCCCCCGGCTTGCCGGGCCTGTACCTCGCCTACGGCTTCTCGGGGCACGGGTTCAAGCTGGCCCCGGCGATCGGGCGCTGCGTAGCACAATCGCTACTCGGCGAGGCGCCCGACATCGACCTCGCGCCGTACCGCCGGGAGCGCTTCAGCGAAGAAGCACTACTCCTGGGCGCCTACGGCGTCGGATCCATCTCCTAGCTCGTCGTGATGCTCGGAAGCGTGCCCATCTTCGTGGCGCAGGTCTCCGGCGGGAGCCACCGCGGGAGCGAACAGGGGGGCAAGCGCAAGGAGGCCGATGACGCTCATTCGCCGGACAACCGTGGGCGGATGCGGCGAGCCGCGTTCGTTCAACAGGCGTCGCACGCGCAACTCCAACTGCGAGCGGCGGTGGCCGATGCAGGGGACGGGGATGCTCCGGTCCCGCCGGACCACCCACCCCGCCACTTCCGTCAGGCAGCTCGCCATGGCGAAACGGTCTTCGAGCTGGCTGGCCGCCCAGTCATCACACTGCTCTTCGGTGGCGAGACGTACCTCGCGCACCGCAAGTCGAAAGAGAGGCTGAAGGAAGAAGACCGCCTGGAGGACGTTCAGGGTCCCCAGTCGGATCGTGTCGCGGCGCCGGTGGTGCGCGACTTCGTGGCCGAGGAGCGCGGCAAGCTCGCCGTCGTCCAGTTCATGGAAGGCGCGAACCGGTACGCAAATCTCGCGACGGGTTCCCATTCCGAGCGCGAGCGGCGAACCGAGGGTGTGGCACTCCGTCAGGCGCGGCGGCGAGTCCAGTTCCGCTCTCCGACTGAGCCTGGCGAGCGCCCGGGAGGCTCGCGGATTCGCCACCGGCTCGCGGTGGAGGAGGCGGCGCCGGAGCATCGCCAGCCGAAGGAGGTAGAAGGCAAGCAGGCCGCACGCGAGGAGGAGCCACGCGGCGCCGGCCGAGCGGAACCACGCCGGGCTGACCGCAGCATCGCTGTGAGCCGCTTCGCCTTCGCCATGGGCCGCCTCCCTTTCGCCGCGGATCTCACCGGCCGGCCGTGCGGGGATGGGCGCCACAACATTCGCGCGGTCGTGTTCACCCTGTTCGCCCTCGGCGTGGGGTCGCTCCGCGCCGACGACGAACGAGGGCGCCGGAAGCCGCCAGATCGCCGCCTCCGGCGAGGCGAACGTCCGGGCCGTGGGAGTGATGAGGCTCGCGGCGAGCGCCGTGTACCAGATCGTCTCCCGAAGACGCGGATGGGTCCTCGGGAAGAGACGCAGACCGAGCCAGGCGATGCCGCACCACAGGGTGCTGTGGACGAGGAACGCGAGGAGCCACGCCATCAGTTCGTTCATCCCGCTCCCCCCTTCCGCTTCGCTTCAACGAGAGCCCTGAGATCGTCCAGATCCTCAACGTCGACTTCGCCGGACTGGATCAGATGGTTGACCAGCGCCGTGCTGTCGCCGGAGAACAGGCGCTGCACGAGGTCGCCGACCATCCCCTCGCGAACGTCCGTCTCGGCGATCTCGGGCCGGTAGATGAACTGTCGGCCGTTCAAACGGTGGCTCACACACCCGTACTCCTCGAGCTTGCGCAGCATCGTCTTGATTGTCGTGACGGCGAGCCCCCGCTCCTCGAAGAGTGCCTGGTGGACCTCGATCGCGGGGGCTTCGCCGCGCTCCCAGAGCACGCGCATGATGGCGAGTTGCAGGTCTCCGAGTCGACGTTTCGGCTGCATGGATGCCCTCCGGCGTACGGGACCGGTCGATTACTCAGATAGTCGTATCCCATGACCCCGGATCCCGACAAGGGTTCCCGGGGTCGATGGATGCGCCGTGAAATTGACGTGCCAACCATGACGTGGGTCACTCGGCGGATGCAGCGGAGACCAGCGCGAGGCTATCGTGACCTCGTCTTCAGCTCGGCCTCGAACGCGTGCATCTCGCCGCGCAGGATCCGGAGCTGGTTGTACAGCGGACGGTAGGCTGCGTCTTGCGGACGGACTCCATCGCCTCGGGCTTCGCCGCCGCCTTCGCGGCCACCGTGCTCACCCCGGCCTTCGCCGCCGCCGTGGCCTTCGCCGTCCTCCTCGCTTCCGGCGCCGTGGCCTCGCTCGATGCCGGCTTCCGGATGGCTGATCCAGGAACTGAATTCTTCGCCGAACGTCCCGAGTTCGACGGGGATCGTCTGACCCGGCCCGACGTCGACGCGCTTCGTCGGCCCAAGTTCCGTGCCGTTGTCCAGGTGGATCTCGACGCGCACCTGCGACAGGGGGTTCGCCGTGGTGTTCGTCACCGAACCCGCGAAGACCTGCGTGTTGGGGTTGAACTGAAGGACGAGGCGGGCGCCGTTCGCGAACAGCTCGTCCTGCCTCGTCATCTTCGCGAGGTAGGCGCCGCCCTCCTCGCCCCCCGTCCGGCCGCCGTGCTCGCCGCGGACTTCCCGGCGCTCACGGCTTGCCGGCCGACCAACCTGTGGGCCAGCCGGGTAGGCGCTGAGTCCCGCGAGCGTACGCGTCTCGCGGAGCGCGGCGCGAGCCTGTTTCACCATCTCGTAGAGCGCGTCCGCGTCCGCGCTGTTCCGGACAACCTGCGGCTCCGGCCGCTCCTGCACCGGGGGCGCATCGTCCCCCCCGCCGCCCACCAGCGCGGGCCCGCCTACTCCCGCGGTGCCGAGCAGCATCAGCGATACGATCATGATCTTCATCGCAATTCCCTTCTCGTCTCGTTGTTGGTTCGTATCCATCGTGATTGACTACTGTAATAGTCAACTACTCCGGTAGTCTACATAGGTTCCAGGAAACGCACAAGAGATGGCAGAGGAGAATCCGGAATGGCGGAGAAACGGAACCGACTCGCCCCAGGGACCGTGATCGGTCTCGGGCTCAACCTCGCCGGGGCTTGACCCTCAGCCCTCCGGCGAGAGCACGAGCCGGACCGCGCCGCGCGGGCGGTCGGCCGTGTAGAGCGCGAGTTCGAACCGCCCCGCGAGCAGATCGTCGAGGTCGGCGGCGCTCAGCGTCAGGGTGCCCTCGGCCGACGCGTGGCCCGGGCCGGAGAGACGGCGCACGACGGCGTTCGGCCGCGTTCCGCTCCCCCGGCGCTGGAGCACGATCGCGTGGGCGTCCGCCGGCCGGAGGGCGGACGTGGAGATGAGGTAGCGGAGGGTGCCGCGCGGCAGGTCAAGGCTGAAGCTGCCGTGGAGCCGAGGGGCGGCGGGCCGCCCGGCCCATCCGCCGTCACCGGCGACGCTGAACCGGACCGGTTCCGGCGCGCGGCCGTCCACGAGCGGAGGCGTGCGGTGGGGCGCGCGGCGCGGCTCGATCGCTCGTTCGAGCGCGTATGCGAACGCGACCAGGCGCGCATCGTCGAACGGGCGGCCGATAAGCTCGACGCCGGTCGGCATCCCGGTCCGCGTGAACCCCGCGGGCACGCTGATCGCCGGCAGCCCGCTGTGCGCGGCCAGCTGGCACGTCCCCCCGACCGGCGGTGAGCCGATCCGTGCCGGATCGCGCCGCAGCGTCGGGTAGGCGATCGCGTCGAGCCGCTCCGCGTCCATGAACGCCACGATCGCTTCCCGCAGCGCGGCCTGCCGCTCCAGCACCTCGGCGTAGGCCGCTTCGTCGCGCGGGCCCGCCTCGCTGCGCCGCCGGAAGGTGCCGTCGAGCTGCTCGTGGTGCAGTCCGAGTTCCACGATCTCCCCGAGCGACGCCACCGGCGCGCCGCCGGCCGCGTCCAGGTACGCGGCGAGATCCACGGCGAATTCGAGCCCGATCACGCCCGTGTTCGCCAGCAGCGAGTCCTGCTCGGGGATCTCAACCTCGACGATCTCCGCCCCCGCGGCAGCCATTGCGTCGAGGGCGGCCCGAACCGCCGCCGTGACCGGAGCTTCCGCGCCCGAATCCGACAGCCACTCCGTCAAGGCCCCGATGCGCGACCCCGCCAGCGACCCCGCGTCGAGCGCCGCGCGGAAGCCGGCCGGCTCCCGGCCGCGCATCGCCTCCGTGGCCGCATCCGCCGCGTCCGCGCCGACCGTCGCGTCGAGGGCGATCGCGAGATCCACGACGGAGCGTGCCAGCGGCCCGCCCGTATCCTGCGTGTGCGAGAGGGGGATGATGCCGTCGATGCTCGACAGCCCCTTCGTCGGCCGCAGCCCGACGAGGTTGTGAACCGACGACGGAATGCGGATCGAGCCGCACGTATCCGACCCCCACCCCACGGCGCCGAAGCTCGCCGCGACCGCGGCGCCCGTCCCGCCGGAGGAACCGCCGGGGTTCCGCGCCGGGTCGTAGGGGTTTCGCGTCTGTCCGCCGAGCGAACTGATGCTCGTGATCCCCGCCGCCAGCTCGTGCATGTTCGTCTTGGCGAGGATGATCGCCCCCGCCTCGCGCAGCTTCCGCACCTGGAAGGCGTCGTCCGGCGGCGTCCACCCCGCGAGCGCGACGGTCGACCCGGCCGTGGGCATGTCGAAGGTGTCGTAGTTGTCCTTGAGGAGGATGGGGATCCCGTGCAGCGGCCCCCGCACCCGCCCCGACGCGCGCTCCGCGTCGAGCCGCCGCGCCTGTTCCCTCGCCGTGGGATGGAGGCGGATGATCGCGTTGAGCGCCGGCCCCGCCCGGTCATAGGCCGCGATCCGGGCGAGGTATGCGTCGACGAGATCCACGGACGTCACCCGACCCGACTCGAGCGCCGCCTGAAGCTCGGGGATCGACGCCTCCGTCACCTCGAACGGCGCCGACCCGGCGGCGTCCGCGGCCTGGGCAGAGAGCCGTGCCGCCGAGGAGCCGCCCCCCGCGAACACGAGCCCCCACGCGACGAGGCGGCGGACGATGAGGGGGCGGACGACGGGAACGTTAGCGGCTTCCATGTGCCGGGTGCCTTTCTCCGATCGCCACGAACGTCCCCGAGCAGGTGGCCGTGCACTCGCCTCCGGAAAGCAGATCGGCTTCGACCACGACCTTGCGCTCGCCCGCCTCGGCGACCCGCGCTCGGAGTTGCACCGGCGCGTCGGAGGGTGTCGGCTTCCGCAGCCGGACCGTGTATTCGGCCGTCACGGTGACGGGCGGATGGTCCAGGCCGCGCGTCCGCATGAAGTACCAGGCGGCGCACCAGTTGCCCTGGCAGTCGAGCAGGGCCCCGATGATCCCTCCATTGATCATTCCCGGGAACGCCCGGTGATTCGGCCCGGGCGTCCATTCGGCCTCCACCTCGTAGCCGTCGCCCGTCGCGGGGAAGCTGCGCAACCGAAGCCCCTCCGGGTTCGCCGGGCCGCAGCCGAAACAGATCGACTCGGGGGCGTACCTTTCCTGCAGCGCCTCGCTCACGATGACGCGGCCCGCTCGCGCGCCACCAGGAACCGCCGCAGGATCTTGCCCGACGCCGACTTCGGAATCTCCTCCAGGAACTCCACCGCGCGCACCTTCTTCTGCGGCGCCACCCGCTCCGCCACGTACCGCATGATCTCCTCGCCGCTCACGTCCCCCGCCCGCACGACGCACGCCTTCGGGATCTCTCCGGCTTCCTCGTCCGCCACCGGAATGACGGCGACGTCGGCCACGGCCGGATGGGAGAGGAGAAGATCCTCGAGCTCGGCGGGGGCCACCTGGTAACCCTTGTACTTGATGAGTTCCTTGGCCCGGTCGACGATCGTCACATATCCGTCCTCGTCCGCGCGCCCCACATCCCCGGTGTGGAGCCAGCCCTCGGCATCGACCGTGGCCGCGGTGGCCTCGGGATTCCCGAGATATCCCTTCATCACCTGCGGGCCGCGGACCCACACCTCCCCTTCCCCGCCGGGTCCCAGCGCTTCGCCGGATTCGAGATCGACGATCATCATCTCCGTGCTCGGGATCGTCGGCCCGATCGTCCCGATCTTGTCCGCATCGACGCTCTCCCCGAAACAGACGTGGGTCACGGGACTCGCCTCCGTGAGGCCGTAGCCCTGGAACACGCGGCACCCGATCCGGTCCTGGCAGGCGAGGGCGATTTCCTCTCCCAGCGGGGCGGCCCCGGACATGATCCAGTTCACGGACGAGAGGTCGTAGTCGTCGACCGCGGGGTGCTTGGCAAGGCCGAGCACGATGGGCGGAACGAGGTAGAGACAGGTGGCCCGGTACTGCTGAATCGCCCCGAGGAACTCCTCGAGATCGAAGCGGGGCATGGTGACGACGGTCGCGCCCGCCTTCAGGGCGCCGCTCATGACCACGACCATCCCGTAGATGTGGAAGAAGGGGAGGACGGCGAGCACCACATCGTCGGGTTCCACCAGACCGATGGCGCTGAACTGCTCGATGTTCGCGACGAGGTTCCGGTGCGTGAGCATCACGCCCTTCGAAACCCCCGTCGTGCCGCTCGAATACGGGAGCGTGAGGAGGTCCTCGGCGGAATCCCGGATGCCCGCCGGCTCCGCATCCGACCCGTCCTTCGTCCCGTCCGCGATGAGGTCGGCGAAGGCAGTGGCGCCCTCGGCCGCGCCGAAGACGAAGATCTCTTCGATGCCCGTCCGCGCCGCGACGGCTCGCGCCCTTTCGAGAAGCGGGGGGACGGTGATGAACCAGCGGGCGCCGGAGTCGTTCAACTGGGAGACGAGTTCGTCGTCCGTGCTGAGAGGGTTGAGCGTCGTGTTACAGCCGCCGGCCATGCCCGCCGCGAGGAACGCCGTCGCGTACTCGGGCAGGTTCGGGCTGCAGATGGCCACGACGCCTCCGCGCCCCAGTCCGCGGGTCGCGAGGCCTCGTGCAGCGGCGCGCGCCTGATCCCGGAGTTGACCGTACGTCACCACCCGGCCGCTCGGCCCTTCGATGAACGCGGGTTTGTCCCGGCGCTCCCCGAGGGAGCCCAGGAGGTAATCGGAGAACGACTGCTCCGGCACGGTGATCGGGGGATGGGGACTCTGGAAGATCATCGCCGGAAGATCGGCGAATCGGCGGCGGCGCGGCAAGGCGGCCGCCAACCCGCGCGCGGCTGCGTTCACCAGCTCGAGCGGATAGACTCGTGTGCCGTGACCATGAACCGAAGGATTCTGCTGTGCGCCGTGGCCCTGGCCCTGGGGGCGCTTTTTGTCCGCCTCGGGTTCTGGCAACTCGACCGGCACGGGGAACGGAGCGCGGGGGTGCGCGCGCGCGCCGAGCGCGCCGACGCCCCGCGGCTCGAGTGGCTCGGCCCCGGCGACGTGCCTCCCGATACGGCGGGCCTCATCGGCCGCCGCGCGCGGCTCGCCGGCCGGTGGGACCGGGCCGGCGAAGTCATCCTCCGCAGCCGCACCCTGGACGGGCGGGCCGGCGCGGAGGTGCTGACCCCGTTCCTCGTCGGCGGCGACGCCGGGCCGGTCGTGATGGTCCTGCGCGGCTGGCTGCCCGCGCCCGACGGCCTGCGCCCCGACCTCGCGTCCGGCTGGACGGGTTCACCCGGCGACGCCTCGGAGGCGCGCGCGCCGAGCGAGGTCGAGGGGGTCTTCGTGTCCTCGCGGGATGGCCGCGGCGGACAACCGCTCCGGCCTGAGATCGCCGGAGCCCAGCACCTCGCCATCGCGGGGCTCGACCTGGCCCTCATCCGTAAACAGACCGACCTGGACCCCTCTCCCCATGTCCTGCGCGCGGACGACCCTCCCCCGGGCGGCGTCCTGCGTCCCGCCCGCGCGCTCGAGACCGACGCCGGCCCGCACCTGTCCTACGCGATCCAGTGGTTCGCGTTCGCCGTCATCGGGCTGGGCGGGACCGCGATTCTGCTCCGCTCCTCAGGCGGCCGGAAGTCCCCCTCCGAAAGGAAGCGATCGTGAGCCATCGAAAGTTCTCCGACCGCCACGGGAATCGCTGGGAGGTGCGCGTCGCCTCCCGGTCCGAATGGCGGTTCGAGCCCCTGCCGGGAAACCCGGGCACGCCGCACCGCGTACGTCCTCCCCTCTACGCCGGGGACGACCCGTTCGAACTCAGCGAGCAGGAACTCCAGTCCATACTCGGCGCCGCGACGCCGGAGGCGGGAGCCGATCGCGGCGTTTCACCCGCCTCGCCCTTCGGGGAGACCTACGAACCGCGGAGGAAGAAATCGCCCTTCCTCGACGACCATGACTGAACCACTGTCCAACCCACAGGAGACACGCGATGTCTGACACGCCGCTCGGCCGCTTCTGCTGGTACGAGCTTCTCACCACGGACCTCGATGGCGCGCAGGATTTCTACCGGCGGATCGTCGGCTGGGAGACCGGAACATGGCAGGGCGAAGGCCCGCCCTACATCACCTGGAACAACAACGGCACCCCCATCGGCGGCGTGATGCAGCTTCCGGACGACGCCCTCGCCGGCGGGGCCCCGGCCCACTGGCTACCGTACGTGTCGACGCCGAATGTGGACGCGACGGTGGCAAAGGCGGAGGGGCTCGGAGGCGGCGTGATCCACCGCATGGAGATCCCCGACGTCGGCCATATCGCGGTCCTCAGGGATCCCGGCGGCGCGGTGTTCACGGCCTACCAGCCTTCAGACGAGACGCCCGGGCACGATGGGCCGCCCACCCTCGGAGAGTTCTCCTGGCACGAGTTGGTCGCCGGCGACCTCGACGCGGCCTGGTCGTTCTACGCCGACCTGTTCGGCTGGGAGAAGACGACGGCGATGGACATGGGCGAGGCCGGCATCTACCAGATGTACGGGCGCGACGGCAAGGAGCTGGGCGGCATGATGAACCGGAGCGACGACATGCCGCCGCCGTGCTGGGGGCTCTACATCCTCGTGTCCGACGTGCACGCCTCGGCCGAACTCGTGAAGGAGCTGGGCGGGTCGGTCGTCATGGGGCCGATGGAAGTCCCCGGCGGCGAGTTCATCCTGCAGGGCATCGACCCGCAGGGAGCCGCCTTCGCCCTGCACAGCAGGTAGTGTGGCGGGCCTGCTCGGCCCGATTCAGACTTCCCGGTCGTCGGACAGACCCGGCGGCCGGCCGAGGATCTCGGACAGAATCACAGCGCGAGCGAGCGAGGGGTAGCGCTCGAGACGTTCCAGCGGACCGCCCTGCCGAGTCGAGGCACGCCGGCTTGCCGTCACGGACCCTTGCGGTTCACGGAGCGGACTCGACGCCGCGAGCCCGGGCGGCGGTCGCCGCCGGCTTTCGCGCCCAGGAGCCGCCGGCGCGGGCGCACTCGTCACCGGTCGCGGAGCGGGTGCCGGAGCCGGCCGGATGAACGGAGGGGGCTCGGGGGCCTCCTCCGGGTCCACGTGGCCGACCATGCTGCCCGGCCGGCCCTCCTCCGCGGCCTGCTGCATCTGCTGCTCGAGCTGGCGGCCCATGTCGCGCAACTGGTCGCGCAGGGTCGGACGCCGCGCCGGAGGCGGCGCTTCTCCTCCGGCGGGCTGGGCGACCTCGGCGAGCGACGGCTCGACCTCGAACTCGGGGGTCTCCCCGGCCTGCTCGAGCGCCTGTTCCTGCCGCTGCCGGTTCCTCTTCATCGCGGCGCCGATGCTGCGCACCCAGAGGAAGATCATCAGCAGGATGAGGGGCAGCGCCCCCTCGAGATCGGGCATCAGGCGTCCTTATCGCCTTCCGGCGGCTTCGCGATCGATCTGCGCATCTGCGTATCGCTCTGGATGTTGCGGTACTTCATGTAGTCCATGATGCCGAGGTTGCCCTCGCGGAACGCCTCGGCCATCGCGAGGGGGACCTCCGCCTCGGCCTTCACGACTTCGGCCTGCATCTGCTCGACGAGCGCCCGGTTCTCCTGCTCCGACGCGACCGCCATGGCCCGCCGCTCCTCGGCCTTCGCCTGCGCGATCCGCTTGTCCGCTTCCGCCTGGTCCGTCTGCAGTTCGGCGCCGATGTTCTTCCCCACGTCGACGTCGGCGATGTCGATGGAGAGGATCTCGAACGCGGTCCCGGAGTCGAGCCCCTTCGCGAGCACGGTCTTCGAGATGTTGTCCGGGTTCTCGAGCACGGCCTTGTGGGACGAAGCCGACCCGATCGTGGACACGATCCCTTCGCCGACGCGCGCGAGGATCGTCTCCTCCCCCGCCCCGCCGACGAGGCGGTTGATGTTGGCCCGCACCGTCACGCGCGCCGTCGCGATGAGCTGGATCCCGTCCTTCGCCATGGCGGCGACCTTCGGCGTCTGGATGACGCGCGGGTTGACGGAGACCTGTACCGCGTCGAGCACGTCCCGTCCCGCGAGGTCGATCGCGGCCGCCTGCCGGAACGGCAGTTCGATCTGCGCCTTGTCCGCCGAGATGAGCGCGTTCACGACCCGCTCCACGTCGCCGCCCGCGAGGAAATGCGATTCCAGTTCGTTCGTGTGGAGCGGAAGCCCCGCCTTGTAGGAGCTGATGAGCGGATAGACGATCCGCGGCGGAGGGATCTTCCTCAGGCGCATCCCCACCAGGCTGCCGAGGCCCACCCGGACCCCCGACGCGATCGCCGTAACCCACAGTCGGATCGGCACGATCCACGACAGAATGAGGAGGCCGAGCGCGACGGCGATGAGAAGGATGATCCCGCTTCCCGCAAGATCCTGCAGCATATTCAGACCTCGTTCCCGGTTTCGGATTCGGACGGCTCCTTGGCGCGGCGCACGAGCACTCGCCCGCTCGCGACCTCGAGCACGCGTATGGGGGTCCCGGCCTCGAGCCAGGGACCCTCGGTCACGACATGAATGCGTTCATCGTTGACGATCGCGACCCCCGTGGGCCGCAGGTCGGTGGACGTGACGCCGCGTTCTCCGACCAGATCCTCGCGCGGCGGCACGGAGAGATATCCCGTCTCGCGGCTCGTCGAGTCACGGAGGAAGAGTCCGGAGAAGCGGTTGCTGCGCGGCAGGTGCCGCACGAGGGCCCACGTCGCGACCCCCACAAGGATGATCGAGAGCGAGACGAGCCCGGCCGCGTTGAACACCTGGTCGAAGGTCGGGACCTGGCCGACCATGCCCATCACGGCCGCCCCGAGTATCGCCGCCGTCCCCAGGATGCCGGCGACCCCGAAGCCGGGGATGACGAGGACTTCAAGCGCGATGAGCACGGCGCCCGCGCCGAAGAGGAGGATCTCCTCGATGCCGGCGAGGTGGACGAGGTGGTGCGCGCCGAAGAACGCGGCCAGCGAGGCGAGTCCCACCGCGCCCGCCACGCCGAAACTCGGCGTCCGCACCTCCACGATGAGTCCGAGGAAGCCCAGGCTCAGGAGGAGAGGCGCGACCGCCGGGTTCGTGAGGAAGCGGACGATCGCTTCTGCCCAGTTGGGCTGGACTTCCCGCACCGGGGCGGCCGGAAGCCGCATGACCTCGAGGAGTTCGATGAGGTCACGGACCTCGGCGTCCGCGACGCCGAGCGCGGTGGCCTCATCCGTCGTGAGGGTGAGCAGCCTGCCGGCTTCGCTCACGCCGGGGACCTCGATGCTCTCGTCCACCATCGCCTCCGCGACCAGCGGATCGAGCCCCCGCTCCTCGGCCAGCGCGCGGAACTCGGAGCGCATCGCGCTCACCATCTTCTCCGGAGCCTTCTCGCCCTCGCCGGTGACAGGGGTGGCCGCGCCGATGGTGGAGCCCGGCCGCATGTAGATCCGGTCCGTCGCGAGCGCGATCATCGCGCCCGCCGAAAGGGCGCGACGGTTCACGTAGGCGTAGGTCGGGACCTCCGCGTCGCGCAGGTCGTCGATGATCTTCCACGCCGCGTCGACCCGGCCCCCGGGCGTGTCGAGTTCGATGATCACGGCGGGCGCCCCGGACTCCGCGGCTTCCGAGAGCGCACGCGCCACGAACGGGGCCACGCCGAGTTCGATCGTGCCGGAGATCGGCACCCGAACGACCGTGGCCGCGGACTGCGCGGACTGCTCGACCCGCGAGGCTGGCGTGAAGACAGTGCCGAGTCCCGGCGGCACGGGCCCGTCCGACGCGGACACCGCCACGACGGCCAGCCCGAGGGCAAGCACCGGCGCCGGCAGCCCCGTGATGCCCGATTTCATTCCCGGTCTCTTCATTCGTTGCATGGGCCGCAATCTAACCGTGCCGTGGGTCCGCCGCCCGTCAGCCGCCCGGCCGGTCCGGCAACCGGATCGGCTCACCCGGGGACGGCCGCACGCCTTCCGCGTACAACTGCGCGTTCAGCGCCGGCACGCGCGTTTCGATGAGCGTGTTGAGCCGGTCCAGCAGCTCCGGCATCACGTTCCAGACCTCGTCGACCTGCCACAGGTGGTCCGCGGTCGGGACCGTCGATGAACCCTGGATCGCGTTCGCGACCCCGGCGTTCCGGCGCGCGTCCCCCAGCTCGTCGCGGATCTCGTCGATCTCCTCCTCGATCGCCTCGAGCTCGTCTTCCAGTCCCTCGGGCGCCTCGTCCGCGCCTTCGACCAGGTCCTCCGCTGCGGAGAGCTGCTCCTCGAGCGCGTCGAGGGCCTGCCCCGCCTCGTAGATCGGGCCCGCCATGGCGTGGAGGCTCATGAGCGCCTCCTGCCGCGCCATTCGGTCCGTCCGGCTCATCGGGCGTCGCGGTTCCGCCACGACCTCGACCTCGGCCGAGAACGTCTCACCGCCCACGTCCATGCTCACGGTGTAGGTGCCCGGAAGGACGATCGGTCCCTGCTGTGCGCCGCCGAAGAAGAAGCCGCCTCCGCCGCCACCGCCCGGACCGCCGCCCTCGGGCTCGTACGGCCGGTCGTGACGCCAGTCCCAGATCACCTCGTTGACGCCGGCTTCCGCGGGCGCCTCCAGCGTACGTACATGTACCCCCGAGGCGTCGCTGATCTTCAATGCGAAGGAGTCCGCACCATCGTCCCCGTCCTCGCCTGCGCCTTCATCGTCCGGGCCGCCACCGTCGTCGTCCCCTTCTCCGTCGTCTCCCTCGTCGTTGCCATCGTCCCCGTCGGCGTCCTCTCCCGCGTCGTCCACCGTCATGTCCTCGGCCGGTGCATCCCTCAGGTAGTAGCGGATGCGCGCGCCGCGCGGCGGGTTCGGGGCGCTGTACGTGGCGCCGTAGAAGGGCCAGTCGCCCCGCTCCGTCCACATGATCGAACGGTCGCCGAACACGCGTCCCGCATCGGCCAGCATCCCCTCGGAGAGGGCCTCGAGCGGCGCCACGTCGGCCAGGATCCAGGCGCTGCGGCCGTGCGTGCCGACGATGAGGTCGTTCTCGCGCGGGTGCACGAGGATATCGTCTACCGGGACCGTGGGCAGGTTGTTCTTGAGCTGGACCCAGTTCTCGCCGCGGTCCACGGAGACGAACACGCCGACCTCGTTCCCGATGAAGAGGAGGTTCGGCGACCGGTGGTGCTCGACGATCACGTTCACCGACCACAGGTCCGGCAGGCCGTTCGCGATCGCACGCCAGCTCTGCCCGTAGTCCTCGCTCACGTAGGCGTAGGGCGCGTAGTCGCCGTTCCGGTGCCCGTCGAAGGTGGCGTAGACGCGCCCCTCCACGTGGTGCGACGGCTCCACCCGGCTCACGTACGTCCGCTCCGGGAGGCCCGGGATGCGGTCGACGACGTTCTCCCACGTCTCTCCGTCATCCCGCGTCACCTGCAGGTTTCCGTCGTCCGTCCCCGCGTAGATGAGCCCCGGGGCGAGCACCGACTCCTCCACCGAGGTCAGGTTCCCGTACGTGGAGATCCCGTCGTTGAGCGACATCTGCGACTCGGAGCCGGGGACGCCCATGATCTCCAGCTCCTCGCGGTCGATCTGCTTCGTGAGGTCGAGCCCGCCGACCTCTTCCCACGACATCCCGTAGTCCCGCGAGCGCAGGAGGTAGTTCGCGCCCAGGTAGACGGTCGCCGGGTCGTGCGGCGAGAGCAGGAGCGGCGAGTTCCAGTTGTAGCGGTAGGCCTTCGTCGTGTCGCCGTCGGCCCGCGGCCCGACGATGGGGCGCATCGGGATCTTCTCCCCCGTCGTCAGGTCGTAGCGGTTCATGTTCCCGCCCTGCGACTCGGAGTAGACGATCGTCGAGTCCGTCGGGTCCACGATCGTGAAGAAGCCGTCGCCGTAGGCCGTCTCGTACCAGTCCTGGTGCCGGATGCCGTGGAAGGAGCGCGTGTTCGAGGGCCCGCACCACGCGTCGTTGTCCTGCAGCCCGCCGCACACGGCGTAGGGCGTCCGCATGTCGTGCCCGATGGTGTAGAACTGGCCGAGCGCGATGTTGTCGAACATGCGCCAGTGCGCGGCCCCGTCCCACGAGGCCGCGACCCCGCCGTCGCTGCCCAGGATCAGGTGGTCCGGGTCCTCCGGGTTGATCCAGAGCTGGTGGTGGTCGACGTGGATCTGCACGGCGCCGTCATTCCTGAACGTCCGTCCCCCGTCATCCGAGATCGAGAGTTGCGTGCCGAGGACGTAGATGCGGTCGGGGTTGCTGGGGTCGATGCGGACCTGGGAGTAGTACATCGGCCGCGGGTTCGTGTCGGACACCTTCTCCCACGTCTCGCCGCGGTCGGTCGACCGGAAGAGCCCGCCCTGGCGCGGACCGCCGCCTCCGCCCCCGAAGCCCTGTCCCGGCCGTCGCGGGTCGGCTTCGACGAGCGCGTAGATGAGGTTGCCGTCCTGCCGGTAGATGTCGATTCCGATGCGGCCCTTGTCGCCCCCCGGCAGCCCGTCCGTCAGCTCCGTCCAGTTGTCGCCGCCGTCGACCGTGCGGTAGAGGCCGCTCCCGGGACCGCCCCCGTTGAACCCCCAGCCCGTCCGCTGCCGCTGGTACATGGCCGCGAAGATCGTGTTCGGGTCGGCGGGATCCATGGCCAGGTCGATGGCCCCCGTATGGTCGTCGACGTAGAGAACCTTCTCCCACGACTCCCCGCCGTCCGTCGTCCGGAAGACGCCGCGCTCGGGGTTCGAGCCCCAGAGGTCCCCCATCGCGGCCACATGGACGACGTCGGGGTTCCGGGGATGGATGAGGATGCGGGCGATATGCTTCGTCGCCTCGAGCCCCATGTGCATCCACGTGTTCCCGCCGTCCGTCGACTTGTAGACCCCGTTCCCCCACGGGGAGGACTGGCGGTTCTGCGGCTCGCCCGTCCCCACCCACACGAGGTTCGGGTTCGCCTGGTGAAGGGTCACGTCCCCGATCGAACTCGTCGGCTGGTCGTCGAAGAGCGGGGTCCACGACGTGCCGTGATTTTCCGTCTTCCACAGTCCTCCGGTGGCCGTGCCCAGGTAGAAGATCTGGGGTTTCGCCTCGACGACGTCGAGGTCGGCGATCCGTCCTCCCATGAGGGCCGGGCCGATCTCCCGGTATTCCAGATGAGAGATGGCCGTCTCGAGCGCGGACTGGGCGGCGGCGACCGGTACGCCGGTCGTGGCACCGAAGAGGAAACCGACCGCGGAGAGCGCAAGAACTCGGGCTGCTTTCATGATACTGCCTCGGAAACGGGGAGATGACGGGGCTTCCGCCCGCAAACTGCACCGCGGACATGCCCGCGCAATACGCCGGAACCCCATATGTTTCCGTGAACGTTGAGAATCTGTCCTTTTTTTCGGGCGTGAAGGAGAGACGGAATGAGAGAAGGAGTCGCGATGCGTTTTTCGGCGGTGACCACTCTGGGGCTCGTTGCGCTCCTTGCCGGCGTCCCGCCCCTCCCCATCGCGGGGCAGTCGATCACGGTCGTTTCCTGGGGCGGCTCCTACGGCCGCGCCGTCAACGAGGGCGCCAACATTCCCTTCACCGAGGCGACCGGCATCCGCATCAGCATGGAGGACTACAACGGCGGCCTGGCCCAGATCCGGGCCCAGGTGGACATCGGCAACATCCATTGGGACGTGGTCGACCTGGAGATCGCCGATGCCGTGCGCGGTTGCGACGAGGGGCTGCTCGAACTGATCGACATCGACGATCTGCCTCCCGGACCCGACGGCACTCCCGCGGCCGACGACTTCGTGGCCGAGACCCAGACCGAGTGCGGAGTGGGCAATCTGTACTGGTCGACCGTGTACGCGTACAACGATGAGAACTTCGCGGGCGAAAAGCCCGCCACCATGGCCGATTTCTTCGACCTGGAGAAGTTCCCGGGCCGCCGTGGGATGCGGCGGGTACCGCAGGTGAACCTGGAGTTCGCCCTGATCGCCGATGGCGTGCCGCTCGACGAAGTGTACGCCACGCTGAGGACGCCGGAGGGCCTCGACCGGGCCTTTGCCAAGCTCGAAACGATCAAGGATGAGGTAGTCTGGTGGGAGGCGGGCGCCCAGCCACCGCAGATGCTGGCCGACGGGGAGGTGGTCATGAGCACGGCGTACAACGGCCGCATCTTCAATGCCCAGATCATGGAAAGACAACCGTTCGTGATCGTGTGGGATGGGCAGTTGCTGGACATGGGTCAGGTCGGGATCGTCGCGGGCACGCCGAGGCTGGAAGAGGCGCTGAGATACGTGGCCTTCAGCACCAGCGCCGAGTCCCTGGCGCGGATCGGCCGCCGCATCTCCTATTCCCCGACGCGCAGATCCGGCATGCCGCTGGTGACGACCCACGTCACGGCAGGGATCGACATGGCGCCCCACATGCCGGCCGGCCCGGGCAACGTGGATCGTGCGCTTCGGTTCGACTGGGCGTTCTGGGTCGACTACCAGGACGAACTGAACGAGCGCTTCAGCGCCTGGCTGGCGCGCTAAAGGGCGGGCGCCGGCAGGCGGGCGCGCCAGGGCCTGTGTGCGCGGGCGTCAGAACACGACCCGATAGGTGACGTTCAGGCTCCGCCCAGCCTCCGGCATGATCTCCTTCACCCGGGAGAGGTGGTTGCGGTACTCGGTGTTCGCGGCGTTGGCGAGGCTCACGGTCAGGACGTTCAGGCGCCCGCCGAACGTGAACCGCACCCCGGCCGCGGCGTTGAAGACCGTGTACCCCGGGGTCGGCGTCTCGAATTCGCCGATCCGGTCCTGCCCGTCCGCCATTTCGGCCTCCGCCCGGACATACCACGACGGCCTCTCGTACTTCAGGGCCATATGACCCTTGAGCGGAGGAACGAGCGGCAAGGGCCGCCCGGTCTCCTTGAGACTGCCTTTCACCGATGAGGCCACCCCCTCCAGCGCCAGCCCCCGACCGGCGTCGACGTCCACGCCGACCTCGAAGCCGCTGAACACGGCGTCGTTGCCCTGGAACTGATACACGGGGAGGCGCACGCGGCTCAGGCGGCCCGTGTCCTCTCCGTAGATGTGGTTCCTGATGTCGTTATGGAAGCCGGTCACCTCGGCCTTCAGCCGGTCGGACTCGAAGCGGAGGAAGACGTCCAGCCCGTGCCCGACCTCGCCCTCCAGAGACGGGTTTCCGACTTCAAAGACGTAGGCCGCGAGGTGCGGCCCCTCCGAATAGAGTTCGGTGACATCGGGCGTGCGAAACGCGCGGGCGACGCTGGCGCCGAGCACCAGCCCGGAGGCGGACTTGTAAAGGACACCCAACGACCCCGACAAGGATTGGAAGGTGCGCTGGCGAATCTCGCCGATGTCCGACACCCGATCTTCCCCCGGATCGACCCGGGCCCAGTCGTAGCGCAGCCCCGACTCGATCTGGATCGAGCCCAGGTGGACCTCCTCGAGCAGATACATGGCCGCCTTGAACCGGCGCGTGTCCGGCGTGTGAAGGGATCCGCCGTATGCAAAATCCTCCCACGATACACGGCCGCCCATCGCACCCCCCGTAAACGGCCCCCATGCCTCGTGCCGACCCAGGACGTCCGCGTTCGCGCTCTGTTGATCGAAGAGCGTGCCCAGAATGCCCCCCGCTTCGATCTCGCGGTGCGTATACGCGGTGTGCGTCGCGTCGAAGCGGAGGTTGTGGAAGGGCCCGACCCTTCGTTCATCGACCACGGTCCGGAATTTCGCTGCGACCCGCTCCATTTCGATGCGCACCCCCTCCTGGTGCCCACCCACGAAACCACCCGGGATGCCGTAGTCGTTGCGGTAGCCGCGGAAGGACGCGCCCAGACGGCCCCAATCGGCGACGTAGGCCGTCCCCGCGCCCCCGCTTAGCAGTTCGCCGTCGGTGTTGAGAAGCGTGCCGACGGGCGTCTTCAGATCCCCCGCGGTCCGTGCGGCCACCTCCACCCGTACCGGCACGCGCTCCGCGATGGGGAATACGGTCGTCGCGCTGCCGGCCAGCGATCCGGTCGCGGTCTGCGTCTGCAGGGTCGCCGAGCCCGTCAGGCGGTGCGGCATGGACGACGGAATCTCGTCGCGGATGACGTTGATGACCCCGCCCAGCGCGTTGCCCCCGTAGAGCAGCGCGCCCGGACCCCGCACAACCTCGATCCGCCTTGCCGACGACGGATCGAGCGCGGTGGTGTGGTCCGCGCCCTGGCTGGAGGCATCGCCCACCGCAGTCCCGTCCTCGAGCATCAATACCCGATCCCCGCTCAGTCCCCGGATCACCGGTTGCGCTACCGACGGCCCCATCCTGGTGGCGGCCAGCCCCGGCATGGACGCCAGGGTTCCCGCTACGGTCGCCGTCATCTGGCGCTGCAGGTCGTCGCCCGCCATGACGCTCACGGGCCGGAGCGCCTCCGCCGCGGCGCGCTCGCTGATCGTGGCCGTCACCACCAACTCCCCCAGCGCGATGGGAGACGGTGACAACTCGATCACGACCTCTCCCGACTCCGCCACCGCCCGGCGCGCGCGCTCCGTCCCCACGGTGACTTCCACCGTGGTGCCCCGGTACCCCAGGCGCTCGGCTCGAAGCGTGTGCACGCCCGCGGCCATCCCGGTCAGGTGGAAGGTGCCGTCGGCGCGGGTCACCGCTCCGGTTTCCCTCCCGACCACCGATACGCGCGCTCCCGCCAGGGGGAAACCGGTCCCCCCGTCGCGCACGCTGCCCTCGAAGACGTACCGTTGCACCGGCTCCTGCGCGTCGACGCGGGGGACGACGAGCGCGGGGGCCACCGCCAAAATCAGGACAAGCGCTTTCCGCATGCATTCTCTCCGGCTGATGGCGCTTCAACTCTTGGCCGGTCCAACCGACGTCCGCAAGCTGCATGGCAACGCCGGGCGGACAAGGCAAGCCGCCGGCTGGAGCTTCCGCAGGCGAACCGAGAGGAGGACGCGCCATGGGTCACACATATCGCCGCAGGATCTCGTCCCGCCTCGCGTGTCTGGGCGTCTGCCTCGTCCTGGCCTGCGGTCCGGGGCCGGACTCGACACCGGATCCGGCGACCGAGCCTCAGCCTTCCCTGTCTCCGGAAGCGACGGCGGCGCTGGTGGAGGCGTTCCAGGCCGAACTCGACGCGGCGTGGGCGCAGGCCCGGGAGACGGACGAGAACTTCCCGGGGGCGACCGCCGCGTTCATCCTCCCGGGCGGACGCGTGTTCGGCTTCGCCACCGGCCTGTCGGACGTGGACGACGAGGTCCCGATGACGCCGGACATGCGCATGGGCTCCGGCAGCATCGGCAAGACGTACGTCGCGGCGGTCGCCCTGCAGCTGGCCATGAACGGAGACCTGGATCTCGATGCGCCGGTCTCCACGTGGCTCGGCGATGAGGAGTGGTTCTCCCGGGTCCCGAATCACGCCGACCTCACGGTGCGCAACCTCCTGAACCACACGGCCGGCATGATCCAGCCCTACTTCGAGGACCCCGACTTCGCCGTGCGGCTGGGCGAGGTGTTCCGCGATCCCGACGCGTACATGACCCCGGAGGAGTTCATCGCCGAGACGGTGCTGGACGCCGAGCCGCTCTTCCCCGCCGGCGGGGGATACCACTACAGCGACGTGCACTACACGCTCGCGGGTCTCGCCATCGAGGAGGCGACGGGCCGCGCCTACTACGATCTCCTCGACGAGTTCTTCCTCGACCCGCTCGGCCTCGACCTCACGCTGGCGGCGGATCGGCGCGACCTGCCCGGACTCGCGCAGGGCTACGCGCACCGCAGCTCGCAACTCTACGGCACGCCGCTCGAGGTCGTCGTGGACGGCCGGTTCATCCTCCATCCCCTCCAGGAGTGGACGGGGGGCGGCCTCGTGAACAACCCGCAGGCGATGGTCCGCTGGGCGAAGCTCCTGTACGAGGGCGAGGCGATCGAGGGCGACGACCTTCCCCAGCTGCTCGAAGTCGGGTTCCCTGCCGACAGCACGAGGCCGCATCTGGGATACGGCCTCGCGGTGTCCGTCGCCGAGAGCGAGCACGGGCTGACGTACGGCCACGGCGGCTTCTGGCCCGGATACAACTCGCTCCTCGCGTACTACCCGGACCACGGCGTGGCCGTCTCGATGCAGGTCAACTCCGACGATTCGCGGATGCGCGACCACATGCCGAAGCTGGCCGGCGTCGTGCTGGAAGCGCTGGCAGGGGCCGGGGGATAGCAGCCGCCACAGGACAACGGCCGCCGCGGGTCAGTCGGCGCGCGGGCCGGAGAGCCGCGCGCCCGCGGCGAGCACGAGGATCGAGGCCAGCAGGAGGGCGGTCGCCGCCGGGAAGCCGGCCCGCGCCGCGCTTTCCTCCCGTGCGGCCGGCTCGAAGACGGGCACCCCGTCCCAGTCGACCGCATCGATCGGGGTGCCGGCAAAGAAGTGCGGGTAGAAGTAGGTCTTCAACCGCTCATGGTGTCGGCGGACGACCTCCTGGTACGCGAGTTGCGCGCCGAGATCGGTGGCCGCGAGGCGGTCGAGGGCAAGCTGGGCCGCGAGCGGGGGCACGAGCAGGGACCACCGCCGCGCCCACCGTTCCCGTTCCCGAAGCACGTCCCGGTACGCGCCGGACGCGTCGCGTGCGGCCCGGTCGCCCCGGTGGTTCATGGCGTAGTACCAGGCCCACGTGAACACGTCCTCCGGGACCGTCCGGTCGCTCCACTCCGGGTAGTCCTCGAAGAAACCCCGCATCGTCTCGTCCTTCGTCAGATCCCAGGCTTCGTGATATCCCTGGCGCTGGCGCACGGTGAGTTCCAGCGCCTCCGGGACGGGGTGGAGGATCGCGTTCGCGAGGCTGAGCGCGGCGGGTGCCAGCAGGGTGAGCGCCACCCATGTCCCGACGAGGATCATGGCGTTGGCGGTGGAGGACCGGCGGCCGGACGCGACGCCAAGGCAGAGCGCGAACCAGAACAGGGTGTGCAGCGCGATGAGGGCGACCGCCCAACCGGCCCGGCCATCGAGGGGGAAGCCCGCCAGCGACGCCGCGACCGCGACCGGCACCGCCACCACCGCGCCGACGAGACAGGCGCGCGACGCGAGCTTCAGGGCGAGCAGGCGCCGCGGCCGGGCGAAGAGGCGGACAAGGTTCCAGGTGCCCCCTTCCCGCTCGCTGGAGACGAGGTCGTAGGTGAGGGCGATGATGAAGAGGGGGAGGAGCGCGATGAGCAGGAAGGCGAGGTCGAGGTCGCCCGCCGCGGCGAGGCGCGGGTTCACCGTCTCGTGTTCGTAGAGTTGCCCTTCGAGCGCCAGGAGCCGGATTCGAAGGCTCGCCGTCTCGACCTCCGTGCGGCCCCGCGCGAGCGCGGCCAGAGGCAGGGACGGCTGCGGGGCCGGAAAGGCCAGGTAATAGAGCACCTCCCCGGCTTCCGTCGTGGGAGGGTAGACGGAGAGGAGATAGGCCAGTTGGTCGCGGTAGGCGGTCTCCGCGGCGATCGCGGAGGTCCCGGCCGCTTCGATGTTGCGATCGCCGCGCCACGCCCCGTAGATCCCGATCGACAGGAGCAGGACGACGGCGACGGCGACGCCGTTGGAGCGCGTCAGCCGGAGGATGTCCAGTCGGATCAGCCGGAGCCGCGCCCTCACGATGCGGCCCGCTCCACCCCCACGCGCGCCAGCCGCGCCCGTGCCAGGCCGAGGCCCAGGAGCGGAAGGAGAATCCACAGGCCGAGCGCGCCGAGGGAGGGCGCGCGACCGGCGAACGCCCCTCCGAGCGCGGGCGGCCGCGTCCCGAAGGTCGGGAATTCCGCCCAGTGTTCCCGCGGCAGGCGCTGGGCGCGGTCGTTCTCGTAACGGATCTCGCTGATGTGGAGATCGTTAAGGCGCTGTATGAGGTCGTACCGGTGGGCTTCCGCCTGCGCCCGGAACGCCTCCACCGCCTCGGGCCCGGTCCCGGCTGCCGCCATGGAAAGGTCCCGCGCCGCCAAGTACGGGGAGAGCAGCCCGGCCCACGACAGGACGCGGTCCTGACGGCGCTGGCCTTCGACCAAGTCCCGCTGATGCTCCTCCTGGATCCGGCTGCTGATGGCCTCCCCTTCGCGGCTCACCACGCCGCCCCAGTTCACGGGAAGCTCTTCGACGGACGCCGCCTCGTAGCGCGCCAGGTACTCGTCCCGCAGCGAGCGGAAGAAGGGATCCTGCGGGTTGTGGCTGTCCCCGACCTCGTTCAGCGCGCGTTCCACCTGGGCGGTGAACTCGGCGCGAGAGGGCAGCGGATGCAGCGCCCCGGCGACGGAGGCCCCGAGGCGCGGCACGGCGACGCAGAAGACGACCCATACTGCGATCAACTGCGCGAGGGCGCTCCGCGAGGAGGCCCGGAAGGAGGAGGCCAGAACCGTGACCAGCACCCAGCCCGCAAGGTAGGCGGCGTAGATGCCCGCCAAGCCGGCCACGCGCCCGACCGAGACCGGACCCACGGCCCCGGACCCGGCGATGACGACGGTGGCGACACCGATGGGAAGGGCCGCGAGGGCCGCCACCACCCCCGTGCCCAGCACCTTGCCCGCGAGAATCTGCGCGGGCGTCGCCCCCTGGGCGAGGAGCAGTCGAAGCGTGCCCCGCTCTCGCTCGGCACTCACAGAGGCAAAGCCCGCGACGATGACGAACAGCGGCAGGAGCAGGGCCAGGACGCTCGCCGGCGTGAGGCGGCCGAAGCGCAGCATCCCGGTCGCGTGCCGGGCATCGCCGAAGTTGGCCGTGTTCTGCCGATGCCCCTCCAGGAAGAGCGAGGTCCCCGCCCAGGAACCGACCCCCGGGTCGAAGAAGGCGAGCGGCGCCTCCTCCCGAAAGACGAGGAACCCGTAGTGGATGACCCGGTGCGGATGACGGTCCGGCTGCGCGAGCCACTGGCGCTCGACCATCGCCTGGTAGCGGGCGCGCTGTTCCGCCTCGCTCGCCGCATGATGCCGGGCGCCGAGGACCGCGACCACGCCGAGGGCGATGACGAGCCCCAGCAGGAAGACCACGTACCGGTCCTCACGGACCGCACCCACCTGACGGCGGGCGACGAGCAGCACGTTGCGGAGACCCATGCCCTAGTCGGCGCCTCGAACGCGGCCGAGTCCGACCCCCGCGCCCGCGCCCACCAGGAGGAGGAGTCCACCCAGGACCGCGAGGGGAACAGCGGCGCGGCGCGTGACGTCGCCGGGCGCCTCGTCGGCGAGACGGAACTGCGGCACGCGGGGAAGGACGCTGGCGTCCATCTGCTCGCCGGCGACGATCGCGGGCACGAAGAAGTCCCGCCATCGCTCGGCGAAGGCGCGTACCTGCGACTGGAAGCCGGCGAACCGCGCGTCCCCCGTTCCCGCCGCATCGAGGAGCACCTCCTGGGCCATGAGTGCCGGCGACAGGAAACGGTAGCGGCGGACCAGGGCGATCTGCTCCGCGCGGCTGGCATCGTGTTCGGCCGTCACCTCCTCCAGACGGCGGTTGACGGCATCGGTGGCGGCCCATGCCAGCGCCCCCAGGCCGGGCTCGTCGGCCACCACGCCCTCGGCCATTTCGGGATGGTCCTCCAGGTATCGGGCGAGGAGTTCGCTGCGGCGGTTCACCGCTTCGTTCGAGGCCTCGCGCTGGGCGGTGATCATCTGCACCCGCGACGGCAGCGGGTGCAGCAGGCCCGCCGCGATGTTGATCCCGGCCGGGAGCACGACGACCAGCACCAGCCACGCGCCCACCAGCACCGTGGCGTTCCAGGCGGAGGACCGCCGCAGGCTGTTCACCCACGCCGCGAGCACGAACCAGAAGAGCGCGTACGCGACGACCGCGGCGCACCAGAGGAGGATCCGGCCGGGAGCGCCGAAGCCCCCTGTCACGAGGAGCCCGACCAGCGACACCGCCAGGACCATGCCCACCGCCAGGAGGGCGCGGAAGGCGAGTTTCGCCGCCACGACGCCCCGCGCCGACACGGGCTGCGAGAGGGTCAGCGCCAGCGTCCCCTGCTCGCGCTCCTCCGAGAGGACGTTGAAGCTCAGGGCCAGCACGAGCAGCGGCAGCAGGTAGATGACCACGAAGGCCAGGTCGAAGCGCCCGACCATCAGGTTGAGGGGACTCTCGACCTCTCCGTTCTGCTGGAACGACGACTCGTTCGTGTAGATGTTGACGTCGTAGTAATACGGCAGCAGGTCGCTCTGTCCGACCGTCAGGGCCGTCAGGGGGCCCGGCGTCAGCACCGCCGTGTGGCGGCCCCGCGCCCCGCCGAGCACGTTCGGGAGCCGCGGATCCGAGAAGCGCGAAGCGGGTTCCGCACCGGCCTCGATGTCGGCCAGTTCCTGCACGAGGGCCTGCGCACGCTCGACGTTGCCGGCCTCCGCGGCCTCCACGGTGCGCTCCTGAAAGCGCGTCCAGACCACGCCGTTGGCCAGCGCATAGACGAGCAGGAGCGCGAAGAGCCCGAGCGCGATCCGGAGCGCCCGGTCCGCCATGAGCAGACGCCACTCGTTCCGGAGTACCGTGCGCGCGGTCATCCTACGCCACCTCCGCGCGCCGCACGCGCGCCGCGGCGATCAGGATCGCTCCCGCGAGCCAGCCCCCGAGGACGACGAGCGACAGGATCCGGTTGCCAAGCACCCAGCCCAGGGTCGGGGCGTCGTACCGCAGCGGCGGCGTGGACCCCCAGAGTTCGGCTCCGGCCTGGTACGAGAAATCGCCTGAGCGGGAGTTCTCCGTGAGGTCGCCGTTCATGCGCCGCATCAGATCCCGGCGGTACGTCTCCGCGGCGATCGCGAAGTGCCGGTGCTGCTCGACATCGGTTCCGGCCAGTCCCATGGAGAGCGCGCGCACCGCGAGCAGCGGCGCCGCCACCGCGACCATCTCGTGGACGGCCCCCTGGCGCTCGAACGTGTCCCAGAGCGCGCCGTAGTTGCGGTCGAAGATCCGGTTGCCGAACTCCTCGCTCGCCTGGAGCAGGACGCCCGACTGGTTGATCGGCAGGTCTTCGACCCGCTCGACTCCGTACTCCGCCAGCAGGCCCTCGGTCAGCGCCTCGTTGTCCGGACGAGCGATGTCCTCCGTGCCGGACGCCATTTCCCGTTCCACCGTCTGAGCGAACTCGAGGGCGGAAGGCGTGGGGTGCATCCACTTCGACAGGTCCACCGCCACGCGCGGCGCGACGAGCCCGTTCACCACCCACACGCCCAGCAGGATCACGAGCGCCGTGCGCGTCGAGCGGGCCCAGGCGGAGACGGCCAGCGAGAGCGCGACGAAGGCGGCGAAATAGACCAGGTAGACGACGGCCATGACCGCGGCCCGGGCCACGGGGGATGCCGCCGGACCGGGGCTCCCGACGACGAGGGCCGCCGCCCCCACCGCCGCCGCCGGCACCAGCAGCAGCGCCAGCGCGCCGGCGATGCCGAGCGCCTTCCCGAGCGCCAGATCGCGCCGCCCGACCCCGGTCGCGAGCAGTTGACGAAGCGTGCCCCGTTCCCGCTCGCCGGCGAGCGCGCCGAAGGCGAGCAGGATGATGAGCAGGGGCACGAGGTGCTGCAGCACCTGCGCGGCCGTGAGCGCCCCTATGCGCTGGGCAGCCGTCGCGTCCTGCGCCGGGCGCAGCAGGAAGTCGTTCTGCCGGTGCGCCTCCAGCCACACCGATGTCCCGGTGTATGGGTCCACGCCCTCGTCCACGAAGGACAGCGCGAGGCGAGGCTTGAACGCATAGATGCCGTAGTGGGCCGCGGAATGGGGGTTCTTCTCGCCCTGCGACTCCCAGTGGTCGCGGGCCGTCCCCTGCGCGGCCGCGTGCTCGCGCTGCGCCTCCCGCGCCTGGACCCACCCGTGGCCCAGCGAGACGAGCAGCAGCGCTCCCACCAGGACGGCGGACCACCGGAAGCGGCCGTCCCGAAGTACGTCGGTGAATTCCTTGCGGATAATGTGGCGGATGCTGTGCCCAACCATCGACGCCTCCTAATCGTGCATGTGTTCCAGGTAGACGCGCTCGAGATCCGCGTGGCCGATCTCGTCCGTGCCCAGCTCCGTCACGAGGCTTCCGTAGCGCATGATGCCCACGCGCGTCCCGGTCTCCTTGGCGCGAAACAGGTCGTGCGTCGCCATGAGCACCGCGACGCCGCCATGCCTGAGCCGCTCGATCAGGGCCGAGAACTCGTTGGAGGCCTTGGGGTCGAGACCAGACGTCGGCTCATCGAGCAGGAGGGCGTCAGCCTCCTTGGCCATCGCGATCGCAATGCCGACCTTCTGCCGCATGCCCTTGGAGTACTCGGACACGCGGCGGTCGACCGCGTCGCGCTGCAGGCCGGCTTCGACGAGGATGTCGGCGAGCCGTTCGCGCCCCAGCGACCCCTTCCCGCCCAGAGCGGCGAAGTACTCGAGGTTCTCGAGCCCGCTGAGGTTGCGGTACAGCATCACCTGTTCCGGGATGTAGGCGAGCCTGTGTTTCGTCTCCCGGTCGTGGGTGGACACGTCCATGCCGGACACCAGGGCCTGGCCCCCGGACGGCGACACGAAGCCGAGGAAAAGGTTGATCGTCGTGGTCTTCCCCGCCCCGTTGGGGCCGAGGAGGCAGTAGACCTCTCCCGGCTCGATGGCCAGGTCGAGGGAATCGAGGGCCTGCGTGGCGCCGTAGCGCTTGCTGAGCCCGCGGGCCTCGAGGAGGGGCGGTCGCCCCGCACCCGAATCGGCGGTCTGCATGGATCTCCATCTCTCGCGTTTGCCGCGCCGTCACCGGCGCAACGGTCGACAAGTCTCCCGCCGATCTCCGGATCGGCGGAGGGGCTCTTCGCTACAGAGAGATCGGAGGCGGAGGCGCGCGGCTGCGGTGGGGGGGGAGTTGGACGGGCCGGGCACTCAGCCGGTGGCCGCGAAGCGCGGGAGCGTGTACGGGACCGGGCCCGCCGAAGCTCGGCGTCGCCGAGGACGCCACGGGCCCCACATTGTGCGACAGTTCACATACCGCACACGCCGCCGGGGAGTCGGCCGCGCCGTCGTGCGTATGCGAGCCCTCGGCGAGGCCGGCGAAGAGGAGCGAAAGGGCGACCGGGACGCCGGCCAGCAGGCGCATGGGGCGCCTGGATCGTCCGGCGTCGACCTGGTTTGCCATGGTTCCCCTTCCCTCCCGCGGATCGGCGCGCCGACCGACTGGAAAGCGGCCGTGTCGGCGGCGGCGGCACCTTAGAGAATGCGGGGCTCCCGGTCAACGTTGCGCCGCGCGCACCCGGGCAGCGCACGCTGTCGGGCGGTCAGCCGCGGCGAGCGCCCGCTCCAGATCGGCCTCCAGGTCCTCGCAGGCCTCGATCCCCACCGACAACCGGAGCAGCCCCTCGCCGATCCCCGCCGCCCGGCGCGCGGGTTCATCCATCGACGCGTGCGTCATCGTCCAGGGGTGCGCGACCAGGCTCTCCACGCCGCCCAGCGACTCGGCCAGGGCGAAGTGTTCGATACGGTCCACGAAGGCATCCACCGCCGCTCGTCCGCCGCGCAGTTCGAACGAAACGAGGCTGCCCCACCCCGTCTGCTGCCGCCGCGCGATATCGTGCCCGGGATGATCGGGCAGGCTCGGGTGATGGACGCGGGCGACCACGTCGCTGCGGTCCAGCAGATCCACGATGCGGAGCGCGTTCGCTTCGTGTACGCGGCTGCGCGCGTGAAGGGTCCGCATCCCCCTGAGCGTCAGATACGAGTCGAACGGCGCCCCCGATACGCCCATGACGTTGGTCCACCAGGCGATTTCTTCGAGCAGATCCTCGTCCGCCGCCACCACCGCCCCGCCCACCACGTCGCCGTGCCCGTTCAGGAACTTCGTCGTCGAGTGCACGACGAGACCGGCGCCGAACTCCAGGGGGCGCTGGTTGACGGGCGAGAGGAAGGTGTTGTCGGCCACGCAGATCGCCCCGATGTCGCGCGCCACCCGCGCCCACGCGGCAATGTCGGTGATCCGCAGGCGTGGGTTGCTCGGCGTCTCGATCCAGATCATCCGGGGCCGAAGTCGGCGGGCGAGTTCGAGCGACGCCGGGTCCCACGGGTCGACGAACTCGACGCGATACCCGCCACGGCTCGCCTCGGCGGAGAAGAGGCGGTAGCTGCCTCCGTAGCAGTCGCGGGGCGCCAGGAGCAGATCGCCGCCCGAAAGCAGGCGCGTCGACACGGCGATCGCCGACATGCCGGAAGAGGTGACGACCGCACCGCACCCTCCCTCGAGTTCGGCGATGGTGTCGGCCGCGAGATCGCGCGTCGGGTTGGCCGTACGCGTGTAGTCGTACTTCGCGTACACGCCCGGAGCGTCGAAGAAGAAGTTGGTGGAGAGATGGATCGGCGGCATGATCGCCCGATGGGCGGTGTCGGCGCCGAGCCCCGCCCGCACGGCGCGTGTGACGGGGGAAGAGGCAACGCGAGCGGCAGAGCGGTGGGTCATCATGACCTCTCCGAGTCTCGAGTGCACCTCATCGGACTCCGGAGATTCGACACCCTGAGACTGCGGCTACCGCCTCGAAGGGCGGCGGGCGGTTCATCTTCACGGCGGATGCGAGTCCACCGCAGGAGTTGGCACCTTCGCGGGAATGCCACTTCCCGCAGGTTGCCCCGGCGTCAACGGGCCTGTCCCTCAGCCGGTCTCGATGAGTTGTCGTGCGGGCAGTTCTATAGGGGCGACCGTCGGATGTCAAACCGCGCCGCGACGGATGCGGCGGCGCTAGTACGGCGTCCGGTCCGATTTTCGGATCCAGCGCTCGAAGGCGTCCCGCGCCCGGGCGGAGGAGATCCGCACGAGCGACACGATCCGGCGCTCCGCGAGCGGCCGGGAGAACTCGTCGTAGATGTCTTCGTCGCTGAACCGGATGCGCGCCGCGTCCTCCCGGGTGTTCGCGTAGTACACGCGGCGGATCCGGCTCCAGTAGATCGCTCCCAGGCACATCGGACACGGCTCGCAACTCGCGTAGATCTCGCAGTCGCCGAGATCGAACGTGCCCAGAATTTCGCAGGCCTTTCGAATCGCCCGGACTTCGGCGTGGGCCGTGGGATCGTTGTCCAGCGTCACGCGGTTCGTCCCCTCCGCCACGACCTCGCCGTCCTTCACGACGACGGCGCCGAACGGCCCGCCGCCCTCGTCCACGCTGCGCTCGGACAGATCGATGGCCCGCTGCATGAATCCGTCATTCATCGCGACGCTCGTTTCGCAAGGGCGTGTGCGCTCGATTCCAGCCGGTCGACGCTCGGCGGTCGACTCCCGGAGCACTCCCGGAATATACTCAGCCGTTCCCTCCCCGGTGTTCGGCCGGGGGCTCCCTCGTCCCTTTCCCCACGGCGAGCGCGATTGACGAACTCTTCGAGCGGCCACCCTTCCCGGCGGCGAGCGCGCGACCTCACGGTCGACCTCGGACTCCTGGCCACGGCGATCATCTGGGGCATCAACTTCTCCGTCGTGAAGGTCGTCCTGCGGGAACTCGATCCGCTCGCATTCAACGCCGTGCGTTTCCCGTTCGCGGCGCTGGCGGTCTGGTGCCTCCTCCGGGCCACGGGGCGACCGGTCCTCCCTCCGCGGAGCGAGTGGCCGCGGATCCTGGGACTCGCGGTGGTAGGCCACGTGATCTTCCAGGCCACCTTCATCTACGGGATCGACCTGACGCTTACCGGGAACGCCGCGCTGCTCCTGTCCACGAGTCCCGTGTGGGTGCTCCTGATCGCGTCCGCGCTCGGGCGGGAGCGGTTCAGCCTCGCGATCCTCCTGGGCGTCGCCGCGACGATCGCCGGCATGGCGATTCTCATCACCGGCGGCACGCAGGAAGTCGGAGGAGCCGGGCTCGGGGATCTGCTCGTCCTCGGGGCCGCATTCTCCTGGGCGTCGTTCACGGTCTTCGGACGACGCATCACGAAACGCCGGGGGGCGCTGGAGGTGACGGGGTGGACGCTGTGGGCCGCCCTCCCCGTCATCGTCATCATGGGGATCCCGGATCTGATGCGCGTCGACTGGAGTTCGATCCCGCCGGGCATCTGGTTCGCGACGGCCTACACGGGGGTCTTCGGGATCGCCATCGCCTACCTGCTCTGGTCGCGCGGCATGAAGACGATCGGACAGAGCCGGACGGCGGTGTACCAGAACCTCGTCCCGGTGATCGCGCTCGCCACGGCGTGGATGTGGCTGGGAGAGACGCCCACGCCGCAGCAACTGGGGGGCGCCGCCGTCATCCTTTCGGGCATCGCCGTGGCGCGGGGCCTTGCCGGGGGCCGGCGTCGTCGCGCGCCGTGAATCGCATCACGCGGAGTGACCGGAACAGATGAAGACGCGAGCTACGACCGCCGAACTCGTCGCCGGCATGCGGGCCCTGCATCAGCGCGACCGGGTGCGCCTTGTCGAGGACCCCTTCGCCCTCGGCCTGTGCGGCTGGCACCTGCGTCTGCTGATCAAGGTCCGGCCCGTCTCCTGGTTCCTGCTCAACCATGTCCTGCGGAAGCTGCGGCCCGGCATGCTCGGCGTGCTGATCCGGGTGCGCTACGCGGAGCAGGCGCTGGAGGCGGCCATCCGTGACGGGATCGCGCAGTACGTGATCATCGGGGCCGGGATGGATTCGTTCGCGCTGCGCCGGGCCGACCTCATGGAGGACTTGCAGGTGTTCGAGCTCGACCTGCCCGAAATGCAGGCGATGAAGCGGAAGCGGCTGAAGCGCATGGGCGTGGAACGGCCGCCGGGTCTCCACTTCGTCGCGGCGGAGCTCGGGGAAGTGCCCGTGATGGCGGCGCTCGCGGAATCCTCCTTCGACCCCGCCCGGCGTGCGTTCCTCTCGCTTCTCGGCGTCACGTACTACCTGCCCACGGACATCATCGCGGAGACCGCCCGTTCGATTGCCGAGGGCGTCGCGCCGGGTTCGCGGTTCGTGCTCGACCACCTGCTCGACGACGCTTCCGCGTTGCCCGAACACCGCGAGGCGCGCACGGCGCTGCGGAAATACGTTGCGAAGCGCGGCGAGCCGATGCATTCCGACTACAGCCCGGGGGAGATGTGCGAACTGATGGCCGGCGCGGGGTTCCGCACGCTGGAGGCCATCACGATGATGGACCTCGGCGACCGGTTCACGAGAGAACTCGGGCCTCTGCCCTTCGAGATACCGGGCATCTTCGCCTGCGGGCTCTACGAGCGATAGCGGCCCGCCCAGGGGCGTGGGCCACGGGCTTCCGGGCTCGCGGTAGCGGTCGGCGCCGGCCTATTCTGGAGCCATGTCCGAAGAGCACAGGGTAGCGGGAATCGTGCTGGCCGCCGGGTCGTCGACCCGCATGGGGCGCAACAAGCTCCTGCTGGACGTCGGTGGAGAGACCCTTGTGCGCCGGGCGGTCCGCCTCGCGGGTGAAGCCGGACTCGACCCCGTCATCCTCGTCACGGGACACGCGCGCCGTGCCGTCGAGCGCGAAGTCCGGCACCTCGACTGTACCGTGGCTGTCAATCCCGATCACGAGACCGGCATCCAGACATCGGTGGCCTGCGGCATCGCCGCGGTGCCGGAGGCCTGCGCGGCAGCCATCGTGATGCTGTCCGACATGCCGTTCGTGACCGCGCGCATGGTGCGGACGCTGGTGGAGCGTTACGCGGAGATGGACGCCCCGCTGGTCGTGTCGCGCTACGGCGAGGTCAACGCGCCGCCCATCCTCTACGGCCGCGGCCTTTTCGGCGAGATATCCCGCATGCGGGCGGGGTGCGGGCGCGAGGTCGTGCGCCGCCACCACAAGCGGGCGGTCCCCGTGGACTGGCCGGCCGACCGGCTCAGGGACCTCGACCGCCCGGACGAATACGAAGCCGTGCGGAGGGAGTTCGCCGGGGTCGGCTCCCGCTCGAGCGATCTCCCGTGAAACGCGACCTGCTGGATCTCGCCGCGAGTTTGACTGCCGAACGGCAGCCGTATGCGCTCGCGACGGTGGTGCGGAGCGAGCGGCCCACGAGCGGGAAGCCGGGCAACATGGCGCTGATTTCGGCGGACGGCGTCATGCACGGCTGGATCGGCGGCAGTTGCACGCGATCGGAGGTGATCCGCCACGCGCTGGAGACGCTGGATCAGGGGGAGCCCAGGCTCCTCGCCTTCGGGTCGAGTCCCGGGCGGCCGGACGGCCTGGTCCCCGTACCCATGTCCTGCAGCAGCGGAGGGAAGGTGGAAGTGCACGTTAATCCGGTTCTTCCGGCTCCCGTCCTGATCGTGGCGGGCAGTTCGCCCGTCGCCCTGGCGCTGGTGCGCCTCGGCGGCGCGATGGGGTACACGACCGTCGCCGAGACGTCCGAAGACGAGGCGCTGGCGGCCGCCGCCGATGAGGTCGTGGACGATCTGGCGGAGACGGCGGCGCGCTACGCCGAACGCCCCCGCGGCTGGAGGCTGTACGGAGTCGTCGCCACCATGGGACGGCGTGACGAGCGCTCGCTCGGGGAGCTGGCGGCCGCCGCCCCGGACTACCTGGGCGTGATCGCCTCTCCCACCCGGATGGAGGAAGTGCGCCGCGTTCTGGCCGCGCAGGGACTCGGCGGCGGCGACGTCGCCCGCGTGCGCGGCCCCGCGGGCCTCGACATCGGCGCCGAGAGCCCCGAGGAGATCGCCGTCAGCATTCTGGCGGAGATCGTCCAGCTCGGGCCGCAACCGACGGAGTCGGAGGCAGTCGAGGCCGGTGACGCGTCCGCGGACGAAGTGGCGACCGGGCAGCGAGCCGACGACGAGGCGACGGATCCCGTGTGCGGAATGACCGTCTCGATCTCGGGTTCTCCGTCCTCGGTCTTCGAGGGGGCACCCGTCTACTTCTGCTGCGAGGGGTGCCGAACGCGATTCGACGCCTCGCCGGAGGCGTATCTCCAGCAACAAGTCACGAGGGGGTGACATTGAGAAGCCTGGTGAGGGTCGCCGTGCACGTCGCGGTGATCGCATTGCTCTACCTGATGTTCTCGTTCTCGCTGTTCCTCGGACTGCAGGTCAGCACGACCTACGGGAACATCGGCATGGTCGTATCGATCGGTGCGGTCATCGCCTACGTCGTTCTGGTTTATCGCAGGCGCTCCCGGCGGGTGACGATGGAGGAACAAGGCCCATGAGAATCGAGGAAGGGTTCACGATCGACGCGCCCGCCGCGACCGTGTGGGGGATTCTCTCCGACCCGCGGCAGCTCTCGGAACTCCTGCCGGGAGCGGAAATCACCGAGCAGATCGACGACACGACCTGGGAAGGCGGCATGACCGTCAAGGTGGGCCCCCTCGTGGCGGCCTATACCGGGACCGTATCCTTCATGTTGAACGAAGAGGAGCGGTCCGCGGTCGTCCGCGCTCGGGGCCAGGGCAAGGCCGGCATGGGCACCGCCGACATGACGATGAACAGTCGTGTCACGGCGCTGCCCGACGGCGGGTCCGAGGTGACGATGGATTCGGACGTGACCGTCACCGGGATCCTCGCGCAACTCGGCCGCGGCATGACCCAGGTTGTGTCCAAACGGATGCTGCAGGAGTTCGTGGGAAGACTCACGAGCACGCTCGAGAATCAGGCGAAGGAGGCAGAGGCATGATTCCCCCGCAGTTCGACTACCACGCGCCGGCCGAACTGGACGACGCGATCGACCTCCTCGGCGAACTCGACGACGCGAAGGTGATGTCGGGCGGCCAGAGCCTCCTCCCGATGATGAAGCTTCGGCTCGCCGCGCCCGCGAACATCATCGACATCGGCCGCATCCCCGGGCTCGACACGATCGAGGAGCGGGACGGATGTCTCCGCATCGGGGCGCTCGTGACGGAGGCCCAACTCGAGGAATCGGCGGCGGTGGTGGAGCGCTATCCGATCCTGATCGACACCGCCCGCGTGATCGCGGACCCGCTGGTGCGCAACCGCGCCACGGTGTGCGGGAACATCGCGCACGGCGACCCCGCGAACGACCACCCGGCGACGATGCTCGCGCTGCGGGCGCACGTCATCGCCACCGGGCCGGGCGGAGAGCGCACGATCGACATCGACGACTTCTTCCACGGCCTCTTCATGACCGCGCTGGGAGAGGACGAGATCCTCACCGAACTCCACATCCCGGTGCCGCCCGCGGGCAGCGGGGGCGCCTACGTCAAGCTGGAGCGCAAGGTGGGCGACTATGCGGTCGCCGGCGCGGCCGTGCAGCTGACTCTGGACGACGACGGCAAGGTGACGAAGGCGGGTGTGGCGCTCACGAACCTGAGCTTCGCGCCGATCCGCGCGACCGCGGCAGAAGAGACGCTCCTCGGCGCGGACTTCGTGCCGGCGAGCGGGCTGCGTGGCGCCATCGAGAGGGTTCGTGACGCGATCACGAAGGCGCCCGACGCCGACGAGATCATCGCCGCCGCCGCCCAGGCCGCGGCCGATATGACCGAGCCCGTCGAGGACCGGCGCGGTTCCGTCGAGTACAAGAGGAACATGGCCCGCGTGCTCACCGCGAGGGCCATCCGCCAGGCGCTCGCGCGCGCCGGAGCCGGAGGGTAGAGCGATGGCGACACATCCGATCAGCGTCACCGTGAACGGCGAGGCGCACGCGATGGAGGTCGAGTCGCGCATGCTGCTCGTCCACCTGATCCGCGACGAACTGCGGCTCACCGGCACCCACATCGGCTGCGACACGACCCACTGCGGCGCCTGTACCGTGCTGGTCGACGGGAAACCGACGAAGTCGTGCACCGTCCTCGCAGTGCAGGCCGACGGCGCCGAGATCGGAACCGTCGAAGGACTCGCCGGGGCCGACGGCATGCACGCGCTTCAGGAAGGCTTCTGGGAGAAGCACGGCCTCCAGTGCGGCTTCTGCACGCCCGGCATGCTGATGACCGGCGCCGCCCTCCTCGAGGACAACCCGAACCCGAGCGAGGCGGAGATCCGCGAGGCGATCTCCGGCAATCTCTGCCGTTGCACCGGTTACGTGAACATCGTCAAGGCGGTGCAGTACGCCGCCGACAAACTCGCCGCTGGCGCCGCCGAAGCGGGGGAGGACAGCTGATGGCACCGAAGACTTCCGCCGACATCTGCGGCATGGGGCACTCCATGAAGCGCAAGGAGGATCCGCGCTTCCTGCAGGGCAAGGGCAACTACATCGACGACATCGTCCTCCCCGGCATGCTGTGGCTCGACATCGTCCGCAGCCCGATCGCCTACGGGAAGATCAAAGGCATTGACTCGAGCAAGGCGCTGGAGGTCCCCGGCGTCCTCGCCGTCCTCACCGGCAAGGACCTCGAGGCGTACAACCTGCACTGGATGCCGACGCTCATGTCGGACACGCAGATGGTGCTCCCCACCGACACCGTCATGTACCAGGCGCAGGAGGTCGCGGCCGTCATCGCGACATCGCGCTACGCGGCGGCCGACGGCGTGGCCGCGGTCGAAGTCGACTACGAGCCGATGAAGCCCGTTATCGACCCCTTCAAGGCGCTCGATGAGGACGCGCCCGTCCTCCGCACCGACAAGGAAGGCCAGACCGACAACCGCATCTGGCACTGGGAGGCCGGCGACAAGGAGGCGACCGACAAGGTGTTCGAGGAGGCGGACGTCGTCGTGCGCGAGAGCATGCACGTGCCGCGCATCCACGTCGCCTCGATCGAGACCTGCGGCTGCGTCGCCGACTTCAACCCCGTCGAGGGCCACCTCACCGTCTACATGACGACGCAGGCGCCGCACGCGATCCGCACCGTGCTCGCCCTCGTGGCGGGACACGTCGGACTCTCCGAGGAGAAGATCCGTGTCGTGTCGCCCGATATCGGGGGCGGCTTCGGCGGCAAGGTGCCGGTCTATCCCGGCTACGTGGTCGCGATCGCGGCCTCCGTCGTGCTGGGCAAGCCGGTGAAGTGGATCGAGGACCGGATGGAGAACCTCCAGGCGGACTCGTTCGCGCGCGACTATCACATGGACGCCGAACTCGCGGCCGACGCCGACGGGAAGATCCGCGGCCTCCGCATCAAGACGCTCGCGGACCACGGCTATTCGGACGCCCAGGCCGCGCCTTCCAAGTTCCCGGCCGGTCTCTTCTCCATCTGCACCGGCTCCTACGACATGGAGCAGGCCTACGCCGAGGTGGATGCGGTCTACACGAACAAGCCGCCGGGCGGGGTCGCCTACCGCTGCTCCTTCCGCGTGACCGAGGCCGTGCACTGCATGGAGCGGGTCGTGGACACGCTGGCGCACAAGATCGGGAAGGATCCGGCGCAGTTGCGCGAGGAGAACTTCATCGCGAAGGAGGCCTTCCCCTACAAGTCGCCGCTCGGTTGGGAGTACGACAGCGGCGACTATCAGGCCGCGATGGACAAGGCCAGGGAGATGATCGGCTACGACGATCTGCGCCGCGAGCAGGCCGAGAAGCGCGCGCGCGGCGAACTGATGGGGATCGGCGTGTGCAGCTTCACCGAGGTGCTGGGCGCTGGCCCGTCCAAGGACTTCGACATCCTCGGCATCAAGATGTTCGACTCCGCCGAGGTGCGCGTGCACCCCACGGGGAAGGCGATCGCCCGCTTCGGCACCAAGTCGCAGGGCCAGGGCCACGAGACCACCTACGCGCAGATCATCGCCGAGGAACTCGGCCTCCCCGCCGCGCACGTGCAGGTCGAGGAGGGCGACACCGACACCGCCCCGTACGGGCTCGGCACCTACGCCAGCCGCTCGACCCCCACCGCCGGGGCCGCGGGCGCGATGGCCGCACGCCAGATCCGCGACAAGGCCGCGAAGATCGCCGCCCACCTGATGGAGGTGAGCGAGGAGGACCTCGATTGGGAGCCCGGGAAGTTCTCCGTGAAGGGCGCCCCGGACCGGTCCGTCACGATCCAGGACTGCGCCTTCGCCGCCTACACGAACCTGCCCGAGGGGATGGAGCCGGGCCTCGAGGCGACGAACTACTACGACCCACCCAACCTCACCTTCCCCTTCGGCACGTACATCTGCGTGGTCGACATCGACCGCGGCACGGGAGAGGTCACCGTGCGCCGCTTCGTGGCCGTGGACGACTGCGGCAACATCATCAACCCCATGATCGTGCAGGGCCAGATCCACGGCGGCCTCACGCAGGGTATCGGCCCCGCCCTGTTCGAGGAGATCCCCTACGACGAGGACGGCAACAACCTCGCCGGCTCGTTCATGGACTACCTCGTCCCCACGTCCATGGAGACGCCGGCGTGGGAGACCGGGCACACGATCACGCCGTCCCCGCACCACCCTCTCGGCGCCAAGGGCGTCGGCGAATCGGCGACGGTGGGCGCGCCCCCGGCGATCGCGAACGCCGTGGTGGACGCTCTGGCGCACCTGGGCGTGACGCACCTCGACATCCCGATCACCCCCGACAAGGTGTGGGAGATCCTCAACGAGAAGGGCGTGGCAGAGTAAGGGTGCGATGAGGGGTGCGTCACGGTTTGGGCGACGCTGTGGCAGTTGCCCCGCCATGCCCATGCGGACATCTTCTCGCGCCATGATTCACGCGTCTGACATCCGAGCTCTCCGCGCCCGCGGAGCGACCTGCGCCTGTAGCACCTGCGTCTGTATGTGCTCGTGTCTCCACGACGCGTGGATCCGGGTGTGTTGATGCGCTGAGCCCCTAGCTCAAAGCGTTTTTCGAGCCGCCCCGGTCCACCGACCCGGGCGGCTTTTTTCGTGCCCCGTGCAACCGGACTCAACCCGAGAGAAACCCATGATTCGTCCCGCTTTACCGCAGATACACGTGCTGTACGAAAACCCGGCCTGGATTCCGCCGCTTCAGGAGGCGCTCGCGAGGGAGGGCTTCCGCGTCCGCCTCGTGCACGTAAACGAAGGGCTCGTCGACCCTTCGACGCCGCCTCCCGAGGGCATCTGGATCAACCGCATCAGCCCGTCGTCGCACACGCGCGGCCATGTCCACACGGTGGAACTGGCGCGGCAGTTCCTGTACTGGCTGGAGTCGCACGGCCGCCGGGTGATCAACGGGCTCGGCGCCTTCGAGCTGGAGATGAGCAAGCTCCGGCAGGATCTCGTCCTGCGCCGGCACGGGATCCGCACGCCGCGCACCGTGCTGGCCGTGGGGAGGGAGCACCTGCTCGAAGCGGCGGCCACCTTCGACGGCCCGTTCATCACGAAGCACGACCAGGGGGGCAAGGGCCTGGGGATCCACCTCTTCCGCGACGCGCGGGAGCTCGAGCGGCACCTCGACGGCGACGGCTTCGACGCCGGGCCCGGCGCCCGGATGATCCTCCAGCAGTACATCGACGCCCCGGAGCCGTTCATCACGCGAGTGGAGATTGTGGGCGGGCGCTTCGTGTTCGCCATGCGGAGTTCCACGGCGGACGGGTTCGAGCTCTGCCCCTCAGACGCATGCAATCCGATGCCCTCCGAGAGGGACGAGCCAAGCGCAGGCGAGGAAGCGGCGCTCGAGGTGTGCCCGGCCGGCCCCGGCCTCTTCAGCGCCTCGCCGGTGGCGGAGGACGACCCGCTGGTGCAACAGTTGGGACTGGGCGTGGATATGATTGTGATTGTTGAACTTGCGAGTCATACGTGCCGGATTCCCGCCCAATGACTCCCGCCCATTGCGGATTTTAGGCGCGACCCACCGAGCGGCTGTCCAAAGCCTTCCGAAGCTGTACCGAGTCGGCCTGCTGGTAACAGCGCAGCACCGTCTTCGGGTCCTTCCAACCGCCAAGCTCGCAGAGGACCTTGAGAGGCAAGTCCATCAGGTCGCTGGCGAACTTCCTCCTCAGCGAGTGCCAACCCCGGCCGCGCTTCGGCTCCAGCCCGGCAAGCGCCACGGCCCTGTTCCACCACGTGAGCGCCAAGCTGTTGGAGATCCACGTCCCCGCGTCGGTCGGCGGGGGCAGCACCGGCGCGTCACCGGTTGCGCCGCTCATCTGTCGCGCCTCTTCCAAGGCCGCCAGTGCCCGGTCGGTCACCGGCGTCCTGTGCCCGTAGCCCGTCTTCTCGTGCTCCGCCCTCCACCGCACCTCCCGGCCCTCGAAGTCGACATCCGACCAGCGGAGCTTGCGGATGGCTCCGATGCGGTGCCCCGTCTCGTGCGCGAGCACGAGTGCGACATGGAATCGCCACCCGACCTCCCGGGAAACCCCGAGCAGAGCCCGGTATTCCTCCTCGGTGAGAACGACCCGGGCGGGGTTCTTCTCCGTGGGCTTCCTCAGGCCCTTCAGCGGATTCCTGTCGAGCAGCGGGCGGCCCCGCTCGTCGTTGGAACGCTCTGCCCAGTTCAGCACCGCCATCAGGAACGCCAGATCCCATTCGATCGTCCGGTCGCCCACGGGCCTCCCGGACAGGCCGACCCTGCCCGCCCGCCGGGCTTGGATGAATCGGTCCCAGTCCCGCCGCGACAGGGTTTCGGGCCTTCGGTCGGTGCCGAAGAACCGGAGGAACATCGCGGTCGCGACCCTATCGTGCCGCCGCGACTTCTCGCCCTTGGCGGGCGTCACCTCCTCGGCGTAGATGTCAAAAAGCATGCCCAGCGTGAGCGGCTCCGGCTCGGCTTCCGCTTTGCCATTCAGGCCGGGGCTTGCAAACGCGGCGGCGGCCTCGTCGGCCTGCCTCTTGGCCCGAGTCCAATCGCGGTGCTTCAGCGACCGGGTGAGCCTGCGCCCGTTCTCGCGCCACTCCATCTGGTAAAGGCCGGTCTTGGGATCGGTGAACACCCTCACCCGGTTCCGGCCCCATTCGCCGGCGCTGTACGAGCGCCGACTTCGTTTCGTGCGTGCCATCATTCGATTCCTCTCGTGATGGACCGCACGACCTGCGCGAACAAAACTTCGCGGAGGGAAAGCCCTTGCGCCAGTTGCGGTTGCTCGAAAGCCGGTTTCCGTCCCGGAAACCCGGTCACCGGGGCCGGGCGGCGAGCGCACATCGACCTCGGGGTCCGTGTGCGCGGACACGCGTTCCGGATGTGCACGCCAGCGACGGCACATGTCGTTTGCCGGATTGCGGTTGCACAACGGCCTCCGGGGCGGCTGCGCCGCGCCGGAAACGGAGGCCGTGACCGGAGCGAC